>JASFMS010000153.1:0-5630 GCA_050117435.1 Ectothiorhodospiraceae bacterium
GAGTCTCAGGTCCCGAGCCAGAGCACGGGCCACCGCGAGCATCTGCTGTTCGCCGCCGGACATGGTGACGGCCTCCTGCCGGCGGCGCTCGGCCAGGCGCGGAAAGTGCTCGTAGATCTGCTCCAGCGACCAGCCCTTGGGCTCGGTGACCTGGGCCAGGATCAGGTTCTCTTCCACAGTAATGCCGGGAATGATGCGCCGGTCCTCCGGCACCAGCTGCACGCCGGCCTGGGCCGCCTTGTGGGCCGCGACCTTGTGCAGGGGCTCCCCGGCCAGCCAGATTTCGCCCCGCTTCAGAGTGGGCTCGTGGGCGCGGGCGATGGTCCGCAGCGTGGAGGTCTTGCCGGCGCCGTTGCGGCCCAGCAGGGCGACGATTTCGCTCTCGCGAACGTCGAAGTTGACGCCCTGCACGATGTAACTCTCGCCGTAGTACGAATGCACGTCCTTGCAGGAGAAGTAGGCGTCCTCTCCCGCGGCCGGTGCGGCGGCGGCTTGCGCGGTAGTCGCGTTCATTCGTGCGCCCCTCCCAGATAGGCCTCTCTCACCTTCGGATTGCCCCGGACCTCTTCGGGGGGTCCGCTGGCGATGATGCGTCCCTGGGCGAGCACGCTGATTTGCTCGGCCAGGCTGAACACCACGTGCATGTCGTGCTCGATGACGATCTTCGTCATCCCCGTCTCCGAGATCTCCTTGAGCAGGTCGATGGTGCGGTTGGTGTCGTGCCGGGACATACCGGCCGTGGGCTCGTCCAGCAGCAGCAGCCGCGGATGCGCCGCCAGGCAGATGGCAAGCTCCAGGCGGCGTTTGTCGCCGCGGGCGAGGTGCTGTGCCTGCTCCTCCAGGTGATCCCCCAGGCCGACCCGGCTCAGCGTTTCGGCCGCCTCCTCGTACATCGGGTGGCTGCGGCCGAGGGCCTCCGCCACCTTGATGGAGAACTGGCCGTCGCGCTTGGCCAGCCCGGCGATGGCCACGTTCTGGAGCAGCGTCATCGCCGGGAAAATCTGCGGCGTCTGGAAAACCCGGGCGATGCCACGCTGGATGATGCTGTGCGGTGTGACGCCGCGCAGCTCCTCACCGTCGAACAGTACCTTCCCCTCGTCGGCCTCGATGAGGCCGATGAGGACATTCAGCAGCGTGGACTTGCCGGCGCCGTTGGGTCCGATGATGGCGTGGATCGAGCCTTCCGTTACCTGAAGGTCGACGTTGCTCAACGCCTGCAGGCCGCTGAAGCGCTTGCCCACGCCCTGGACGTCGAGAAGCGGTCGTTCACTCATGTTGTTCTGCTCCCTCTGCTAGCGGCCTGCCTGGGCGTCGGCGCGGCGGTCCCGTTGGCGTTCTTCGCGGATGGAACCCGGCGCGTCCGGTACATTGTCCCTGCGACTGGGGACCACCTGACCCATGGCCTTGCGGGCACGGCGCGCCAGATCGACGAAGCCGCCGGGCAGGAAGATGACCACGAGGACGAAGATCAGCCCCAGGACCAGCCGCCACTGCTCGCCGATGAATGCCTGCACGACGTTCTCGAAGTAGAGCATGAAGGTGGCGCCGATCATGGGCCCGATCAGCGTGTTGACGCCGCCGATCACGGACATGATCACCACCTCGCCGGAGGTGGACCAGTGCATGAATTCGGTGGCCACGTAGGGCTCGTAGACCACCATGAGCGAGCCCGCGAGCGCCGCGTAGATGCCGCTGATGAGGAAGGCCATCATCTTGTAGCCCATGACGTTGATGCCGGTGTACTCCAGCCGCATGGGGTTCTCCTTGATGGCCTGCAGCATGAGCCCGAACGGCGAGCGCTTGATCTGGCGCGCGGCGGCGAAGCCGACGATCAGCAGGATGGCGCAGACGTAGAATACGTTAAGGCCCTGCATGGGCAGCCCCAACAGGGACGGCTTGGTGGTCATGGTCAGGCCGTTGTCACCGCCGGTCCACTTCTGAAAGATCGACAGCACTGCGGCGTAGAGCATCTCGCCGAACGCCAGCGTCAGGATCGAGAAGTAGATGCCGCTGCGCCGAAGCGTGAGGAAGCCGAGCACGATGGCGAGTGTCAGTGTCACCGACAGGCTGACGACGACTGCCGGGATGATGTCCGGCGAGAAGTGCTTGAGCATCAGGCCGGTGGTGTACGCGGCAGTACCGAAAAACGCGGCATGGCCGAACGACAGAAAGCCCGTGAAGCCGAGCAGAATATCGAAACCCAGGGCGAAGATCGCCCAGATCACGATTTTGGTCGCCAACGCCTCGTAGCCGCCGAGCAGAGGCAGCCAGAACGGCAGCAGCAGCACGATAAGGGCGAAGACACCCAGCACGAGCGCCTCGCGCCCCATGGTGGTTCGATTGGAGGCACTCATTGTTCGAACACTCCCTTCTTGCCGAGCAGACCGCGGGGCCGGGTCAGAAGGACCACGACGGCCACCAGGTAAATGATGATCTGCTGGATTGCCGAGTATTCGGCCGAGAAGCTCAGCGCCATGCCGAGAAGGATGGCGGCGATCAGGGCGCCGGCCAGCGAGCCCATGCCGCCGATGACCACCACCAGGAAGGAGGGCACCAGCATCTGCATGCCCACCGCCGGGCTCACCTGGGTGATCGGGCCGCCGAACACGCCCGCGACGCCGGCGATCATCGCGCCGAGGCCGAAGACGATGGCGAATTTGCGTGTGATGTTGACGCCGAGGAAGCGCACCATCTCGGCATCACGCATGCCGGAGCGCACCACCAGGCCGAAGCGCGTGAACTGCAGCAGCGAAAACAGCGCCGCGATCACCGCGAACGACACCAGAATCAGTATCAGGCGCCACTTGGGGAACACCACGAATCCTTCGAGGAAGGGTACGTACTTGTGCAGCATGACAATGCCGTTACCCCAGGCGGGGACGGGATAGGGAATGTTGTTGGCGCCGAAAATCCATTTCAGGCCTTCCTCGGCGACGATGGCCAGCCCGAACGTCACCAGGATCTGGTCGGTGTGCGGGCGGTCGTAGAAGAACTGGATCAGTCCCCGCTCCAGGATGATGCCCACCACGAAGAGGATCACCGGAACCAGGATGACGGCGGTGAGGAAGCCGAAGTGGGATGAGATAACCACCGCGCAGTAGGTGGCGATCAGGTAGAGCGCGCCGTGCGCGAAGTTCACCACGCCGAGCGTGCCGAAAATGAGGGTCAGACCCAGCGCGATGAGCGCGTAGATCATCCCCAGTTGCAGCCCCGTCAGGAGCTGCAGGAATGTTGCGTTTATGACGTCACTGGGCATCTTTCACGACTCCATGGACCGGACGGCTCCATCATGGTGGAGTCCGGCGTATGGCGGCAATCATTTGTTTTCGGCGGCGACGCCATGGCATGGGGGAGGGCACGGCGGCCCCTCGGGGCCGCCGTGCATGCCACGTTGCCGGCACTGGAGTTATGCCGGCTCGTAGGGGCCGAGTTCCCCGGGGAACGTATCCACGGGGTAGATCACGTCGTCGCGCTTGACCTGCTCGACGATCTTCAGAAGGTCGTACTCGCCCTTCTTCTGCTCGGGGCCCTTGCCCTGCACCACCAGGATGTCCTTGAAGCACTGGTGGTCGCCGGCACGGTAGTACGCCTCGCCCGGACCCGCGCCCGTGAAGCGGAAGTCCTCCAGCGCCTTGATGACCTCAGGCGGGTAGAAGGTACCGGCCCGCTCGCAGGCGTTGGCGTACAGCAGGGTCTGCACGTAGCAGGTCTGCGCGGCCTGGGACGGCGGGAAGCCGTACTCGTCCTCGAAGGCCTTGGTGAAGGCCTGGGAGCCCTCGTCCTCCAGAGTCCAGTTCCAGCCCGTGGAGCCGTAGACGCCGTCGATGTTCTTCGGGCCGGCGCCCTGGGCCATGAGGCGGCTGTACAGCGGGACCACGATCTGGAAGTCCTTGCCGTTCTTCTGCAGATCCTTCATGCCGAACTGCACCGCCTGGGTCAGGGAGTTCACCATGTCCTTGCCGTAGTGATTGAGGATCAGCACGTCGGCGTCGGAGTTCAGAACCGCGGTCAGGAACTGGGAGTAGTCACTGGTACCCAGCGGGGTCATGATGTTGTTGACCGTGGTCCAGCCTTCTTTCTCCGTGAACTCCTTGATGGACTGGTACTGGGTGTGTCCCCAGGTGTAGTCCGCCGTCAGGTGGAAGGCGCGCCGGTCCTTGCCGTAGGCGTTGGCCAGCACCGGACCCAGGGCCTTGCCGGTCATGTAGGCATTGAAGAAGTGGCGGAAGCCGTAGCGGCGCCGGTCCTTGCCCGTGGTGTCGTTGGAGTGGGTAAGGCCGCACATGAAGATGACACCCATCTCCTGCGCCAGGTACTGCTGCGCGATGGCCACCGAGCTCGAGGAGCCGCCTCCGTACATGATGACCTTGTCGCGTTCGATCATCCGCCGGGCACTGGTGCGGGCCGCGTCCGGGTTGGTCTGGGTGTCGCCGGTGACGTAGTCCACCTTCTTGCCCAGAACGCCGTTGCCGGTGAGCGCGCTGGGTTTCAGGGTCTCCAGCATGCCGCCGCCGCCGTTGAGATGCTTGACCGCCAGCTTGTAGGCGCGCAGCTCGTCGGCACCCTCGTCCGCGTACGCGCCGGTCTGGGGAACGTTGAAGCCAAGCGTCACCGTGCTGCCCTTGACCGGGTAGTTGCCGATGGCCTTTTCCGCCCACGCGTTGCGGACGAAGAACATCGGACCCGCGCCCGCCACTACGGCCGTAGTGGCACCGGCCTGAAGCACTCTCCGGCGGGACCAGCTTTGCGGCTGATCGTCTTTCCTGTCAGTCATCACTCTCCTCCTTTGCGGCCTTGCCGCGGGATGCGGTGGCCGGCTTTCGACTGCTTGGGATGCAGCATCTGTTTTCTTGCTCTGATAGGCAGAGTAGCGCGTCCTTGTTAAGGCAGCAATAACTATCTAATAAGGCAGAGGATTTCTGTAAATATATTGCAGCAATCCATGTAAATCAGTAAATATAGCAAAAGCCACAAGGCTCGAGGGACCCGAGATGCAGAAGACGCCCGTGGGTCACCGGGTGCGCGACCAGCGCCAGCGCCTGGGGCTGACCCAGACCGCCCTGGCGGCGCGTGTGGGCATATCGCCCAGCTATCTGAACCTGATAGAGCACAATCGCCGCAGCATCGGCGGAGCACTGCTGCGCCGGGTGGCGGAGGCGCTGGAGCTGGACGTCCAGTCACTCTCCGGTGCCGAGGAGGCTCGCCTCACGGCGGATCTGGCGGAGGTGCTGGCAGACCCCGTGCTCGCGGAGATTCCGCTGGATGCCGGGCATGCCGAGAAACTGGCCGGCAGCCCCGAGACCGCCCGGGCGGTGCTTGCGCTCTATCGGGCCTACCGGGACGCCCGAGAACAGGTGGAGACCCTCTGCGAGCGGGTCAGCACGGACCCGTTCCTCGCTCAGGTGAGCCACCAGATTCTGACCCTGATCACCTCCATCCGCTCCATCGCCGAGATCATGCGGGACTACGGCGATCTCAGCGACGAGCAACGGCAACGTTTCAACGCGACGCTCGCGGAGGAGAGTCAGGCCCTGACCCGGCTTACGGCGGAGATGTTCGACTTCATCGGCGGTCGCGGTGCCCACAATCCGGCGCCGTCGCCGGCGGAAGAGGTGGACGACGTGTTCTAC
>JASFMS010000154.1:0-5556 GCA_050117435.1 Ectothiorhodospiraceae bacterium
CCAGGGTGCGCGCACCACCACCTCCCCCTGACTGCTTCCGTCACGGGGCTGATCGGCCATCGCCGGGTCCACGATCCGCAACTGGACCAGCGGAATGGGGCGTCCCGTTTTGCAGCGCTGCGCCGCCTGGCGGTCCATATCCCAATCGGTCATTCCGGACTCCAGCAACGCCAGCGTGAGGATGGGGCAGGTCTCGGACATGCCGTAGCCCGTATACACGTCGATGCCGAAATCCAGCGCCCGCCGGCAAAGCGGCCTCGGCAACGCCGAACCGCCGATTACCACCTTCCAGCCGTCCAGACGGCCGTCCCGAGCGTCCGGATGCTCCAGGAGCATCTGCAGAATGGTGGGCACGCAGTGGGAGAAGCTCACTCCCTGCTCCCGGATCAGCCCGAGCAGTGCCCCCGGGTCGTAGCGGCCGGGATAGACCTGCCGCACCCCGAGCAAGGTGGCGACGTAGGGCACGCCCCAGGCATGCACGTGAAACATCGGTGTTATGGGCATGTAGACGTCGTCTTCGTTAAAACGCCCCTGCCCCGGTCCCGCCAGCGCCGCCCGCACGGCCAGGGTGTGAAGCATCAGCTGGCGGTGACTGAAAAACACGCCTTTCGGGTTGCCGGTGGTGCCGGTGGTGTAGAAGGTGGTCGCGCGGGTGTTCTCATCGAGATCGGGAAAGTCGAACTCCGGCTCAGCCTCCCGCAGGCGCTGCTCGTACTCGCCGGCCACCGGTAGCGTGTCGGATTGGGCGACCCCGCCGTCGTCCATTACCACCACCGCGCGCACGCCTTGCAGGTCGGCCGCCATCTCCTCCAGCACGGGGAGAAAATCCGCATTCACGAGTATTACGTCGTCGCGGGCGTGTTTGATGGTGTACAGAATCTGCTCGCGCGACAGGCGCACGTTCACCATGTGCAGCACGGCGCCCATCATCGGAATGGCGTAGAAACATTCCAGGTAGCGGTGAGTGTCCCAATCCATCACCGCCACGGTGTCGCCCGGGGCAACGCCGAGGGCCGCCAGCGAGGCGGCGAGCCGGTGAACCCGCTCGTTCAGGTCGCGATAACTGTACTCCCGTCCCGCCGACACAATGACCTGCTCCGGATTTCGGGACACGGCGTCCCTGAGCAGATCCCGCAGGATCAACGGATACCCGTAGGCAGAGGTTGCGGGTTTCGCGGCGTCGTCCCTCATGGCTCCTCCCCAATACACAGCGAATTCTTCTGCCGCAGTATGGCTTACGGGCGTGATCCTGACAGGCTGCATTTCTACCGGCACTCACGCGTGCGCTCGCGTCCCAGCTCCAGCAACCGGTCTCTCACCCGGTTCGATTCGGAGAGGGAGAGGCCGCCGCGCCGGCGCTCGCGCAACTCGTCCACCTTTTCCTCCAGTTCGCGACAGCGCTTGCGGCGCCGCCGCTTTCGCTCCGCGTGCCGGGCGGCCAGCTCGCGGTGAGCCCTTCCGCGGCGCTCCATGCGCCGGTCGAACCGGCGAACCATACCCCGCTGACGTCGACTTAGCCCCGAGACCACGTTCCGCCGCGCGGGATCCGTCACCGCCCGCGAGCCAACACCCTGCGGCGGCCGATCGCCAAAATGCACGATGCCATCATCGTCGCGCCATCGGCGAATTCCCTCCGTGGGTGCGGTCACGCTGGGCGGAAGGGGATCGTCATCGGGCGGCGCCACGGGCTCGGCGTCCACTCCGGGGGGCGGATTCCGGCCGAAGTGGACCAGCCCACGGGCATCGAGCCAGCGGTACACTTCGCCGGCGAAAGCGGACGGCGTGACGACAGGAACAAGAATCGAAATGAGGAATACGGCAGTGAGCCGACCGCACGGCATGCAGAAACCCTCCCTGGCTGCACTATTTGTACCCGGTCCGTGGGCATAGCGTTGAAGTGTGTCAGCGCACTATCAGTGACGCAAGGCCTGCGCCGTGAAACGCCGCTGACCAATGCGGGCGGCCCTCCTGCTATGATGACGGCGGCCTTTGGGGGCACGGCGCGATTCGGTGAACGGTGTGCGGCGGCGATGGCGGCCACGATTGGGGAGACCCTTCCGGAGATGAGCAACCGGCGGAGCTCGGGCGGTATTCGGTGGTTGGCGTGGTGTGCGCTAACGGCGCTGGTGGCCGCGGACTGCCTGAACGGCGTGAGCGCCCAATGGCTGCAGGCGGCCCCGCAGCAAGTGGTTGTTGCCCGCTACCGGGCGGTACACCACTTCGACGGCATGCATCAGACTGCCGTGGGTCTGCGTTTCCCGTCACCGGCTCTGCAGTGGCAAGTCGGGTCCACGCGGGGGGGCGTGGACCTTCTCGTGACCACGGGCGAGATCTCGCGAAACGACTCCCGGCATGCCTTCCTCGCCGTCGGACCGGCGCTTCGCTGGTACCTGAGCCGCGGAACGATCAGCCTCTTCCTGGACGTCGGCACCCAGCCCACTCTGCTCGACGGCTCCGTTTTCGCCGGGGAGGATCTCGGCGGTGACTTCCACTTCACCTCCCACGCCAGCGCGGGGCTGAGCTTCGGCCGCGACAATACGCTCACCACCGCCTTCGGCGTTCAGCACATCTCCAATGGTGAGTTGCGCGCCGTAAACCCGGGCGTGGACATGATCGGGTTCACGCTGGACTGGCGTCTGCCCTGAGCGAAACGCCGCGGACTCAGGAGCGCCGCCAGCGCGGCTCGCGCTTCTCCAGGAAGGCATCGATTCCCTCCCGGGCATCCTCGGCTGCCAGATTTTCAGTCATGACGCTGCTGGCGTAGCGGTAGGCTTCCGGCAGAACCATTCCCAGCTGGCGATAAAACATCTGCTTGCCCATCCGTAGCGCCGTCGGCGCCTTGGCGGCGATCTTCGCCGCCAGTTCGGCCACCTCGCCGTCCAGGGCATCCGCCGAAACCGCGCGGTTGATCAGACCGATCTCCGCCGCGGTGTCGGCATCGATAAAATCGCCGGTCAGCAGCATCTCCATGGCCCGCTTGGTGGAGACGTTCCGGCTCACCGCCACCGACGGCGTGCTGCAGAACAGCCCGACATTGATCCCCGAAGTGGCCAGCCGGGCGTCATCCGAGGCAATCGCCAGATCGCAGGCCGCCACCAGCTGGCAGCCGGCCCCTGTAGCCAGCCCCTGCACCTTGGCGATCACCGGCTGCGGCACCCGGTTGATCGTCAGCATCATCTCGCTGCACGCCGCGAACAGCCGGTCGTGGAAATCCCGGGATTCCGAGGAGCGCACCTCGCGCAGGTCGTGGCCGGCACTGAAGGCCTTGCCCCGCGCCTCGATGACGATGACGCGAACGTCCTGATCCTCACCCAGCGCCGTGAGCTGCCGCCGGAGTTCCTCCAGCATGGCAATCGTCAGTGAGTTGTATTGCCTGGGCCGGTTCAGGATGAGTGTCGCCACCCCGTTCTCCACCGACACCAGAATCGGCCGTTCTTCCTGAGTTTCCGCCTGCACGCTCGACATAACGTCTCTCCCCGAATTCAGAACTGCTCCGCCGGCATCGCCAGAATCGGCTCGGCGCCGGCGGTGACGGCGCGCGCCAGCGATACCGCGCCGGGCAGGATCTGGTCCGCATAATAGCCGGCGGTCACGAGCTTTGCCTGATAGAAGGCCGGGTCGGCGGCACCCGTATCCAACGCCTCCTGCGCCGCCAGGGCACTGCGCGCCATCATCCAGCCACCAGTAACATAACCCGCCAGCATGAGGTAGTTCATGCTGTTGGCCATGGCGTGCTCCGGGGCTTCCGCCTGTGAGAGCACCCAGTCGGTGGCCGACTGCAGGCACTGTATGCCTTCCCGCAGCGGCGCCTCGATGCGGCGCACGGCGTCCGATTTCGCCGCGTTCAGTGCCTCCGCCGTCGCGCCCATATCCGCCACCAGCTCCGCCACGGCACGGCCGCCGTCACGCAGCACCTTCCGTCCGACCAGGTCGTTGGCCTGGATGCCGTTGGTACCCTCGTATATGGGCGCGATACGCGCATCCCTCAAGTGCTGGGCCGCGCCGGTCTCCTCGATGTAGCCCATGCCGCCGTGCACCTGGATGCCCATGGAGGCGACATCCACGCCGAGTTCCGTGCACCACGCCTTCACCACCGGGATGAGCAGGTCCACCCGGCTCTGGGCGGCCTTCCGTGCATCGTCCGCGGGTTGGCGACGGGCACGGTCCATTTCCGCGGCGGCGACATAGCAGAGAGCTCGCATCGCCTCCGTCCGGGCCTTCATGGACAGCAGCATGCGGCGGACGTCCGGGTGTTCGATGATCGCAGCACCTTCCTCGCGCGACCGGCCCACTGGCCGCCCCTGCACCCGTTCACGGGCATAGGCGAGCGCCTGCTGATAGGCCCGTTCGGCGATGGACAGGCCCTGCACGCCCACCTTGTGCCGGGCCTCGTTCATCATGGTGAACATGTACTCCAGGCCCCGACCCTCTTCCCCGATCAGATAGCCCACGGCCCCGTCGCTGTCGCCGTAGATCATGGCGCAGGTGGGGCTGGCGTGAATGCCGAGCTTGTGCTCCAGCGAGGCGCAGTGCATGTCGTTGCGCTCCCCGGGGGTGCCGTCGTCGTTCGGCAGATACTTGGGCACAATGAACAGCGAGATGCCCTTCACCCCCGGAGGCGCATCCGGCGTACGCGCGAGCACATGATGGACGATGTTCTCCGTCATCTCGTGCTCGCCGTAGGTGATGTAGATCTTCTGCCCGAACAGGCGGTAGTGATCGCCCTCCGGCACCGCCCGGGTGCGGATGGCGGCAAGGTCCGAGCCGGCCTGGGGTTCGGTCAGATCCATGGTGCCGGTCCACTGGCCGGTAACCATCTTCTCCAGGTAACGCGCCTTCTGCTCGGGGCTGCCGTGGCGGCTCACCGCTTCGATGGCTCCGGCGGTCAACATGGGGCAGAGGGCGAAGGCGAAACAGGCCGATTGCCACATTTCCTGGGTTGCCGTAGCGACAAGCTCCGGCAGGCCCATGCCGCCGTATTCCGGGGACGCGGAGACGCCGTTCCAGCCGCCATCGACAAATTCCCGGTAGGCCGAGGCGAACCCCTCTGGCACCCGGACACGGCCTTCCTGGAGAACCGCACCCTGACTGTCGCCTACCGGGTTGATCGGGGCGAGAACGCCGCCGGCAAAACGCCCCGCCTCGTCCAGCACCGCCGTCACCACATCCGGGCTGGCCTCCTCAAAGCCGGGCAATGCAGCGATCGCCTCGAGGTCGAGCACCTCGCGGATGAGGAAACCCATGTCGCGGGTAGGTGCTGTGTATTCGTTCATGGCTGATTCCTCCGAGGATCCGGGACGGCGCACGGTGCGCCCGAGCTGTCAGGGGCGTGCCGGGTCGAAACCAGGCGGTTTCATCCCATACGGTAGCGTACGCCGGTATTGGAGGGAAAGGCGGAAAATCCGGCCACCACGCCCCGGCGTCTCCCGGCGCGATCAGACCGTACAACCTACAACGCCAGCGTAGCAGTGCGCTTCAGGAGAAGCGTCGTTTCGGGCCGGTACGGGGTTCCGCCCTCTCTTCCAGTGACGCCATTCGCCCGTCCAGGCGCCGCAG
>JASFMS010000155.1:0-5526 GCA_050117435.1 Ectothiorhodospiraceae bacterium
TCAATGACGTCACTGCCCGGGATCTTCAGCGCATTCATCGCCAATGGCTCATCGGCAAGTCTCAGGATACGTACTGCCCCATGGGGCCGGTGGCCGTGACCCGGGACGAACTGGATCTGGCCAGCACGCCGGTGCGTTGCTGGGTGAACGGGGAACTCCGCCAGGATGCCACCACCGATCTGCTCATATTCGACGTACCGACCCTGATAGAAACCCTGTCCCGGGGGATCACGCTGCAGCCGGGCGATGTCATTGCCACCGGCACGCCCGCCGGTGTCGGCATCGGGTTCGATCCGCCCCGTTACCTGCGCGCCGGGGACAGCGTACGCATCGAGATAGGGGGTATCGGAGTGCTTGAAAACCCCGTCGTGGATTTCATCGAGGAGGAAGGAGTCGTGGCATGAGCACGCAGATCATCGAACGCATGGCGGTCGAGATCGAGGGTGACGGCGAGCCGGTCATCATGATTCACGGCCTTGGGGGAACCTCCAACACGTGGACGCCCCAGCTCGGTGTCTATCGCGGTCGTTTCCGCGTGATTCGTCCTGATCTTCCCGGTTCCGGCCGCACCGCCGCCGGCGGGCGGCTTTCCATCGGTGGATTCGTCGACGCGATTGCGCGCATGGCCAACGTGCTCGGTATTGAGCGCGCGCATTTCGTGGGTCATTCCATGGGCACCATCGTCTGTCAGCACCTGGCGGTGGAACACGCCTCGCTGGTGCGCAGCCTCGCGCTGTTCGGGCCGTTTCCGGAGCCGCCGGAACAGGCACGTACCGGGCTGCGTGACCGCGCCGCCAAAGCCCGAACCGACGGCATGGCGGACATTGCGGACGCCATCGTTCAGGGGTCCACCTCCGGCGAGACAAAGGAGCGAAATCCCGTGGCGGTGGCGCTGGTGCGGGAAATGGTGATGCGCCAGCCCGCGGAGGGCTATGCGCTCACCTGCGAGGCTCTCGCGGACGCCCATTCCGCGGACCTGGCACGCATCGACTGCCCGACGCTGCTCGTGACCGGTGACGAGGATGGCGTGGCGCCTCCGCAGACGGTGCGGGGTATGGACGAGCGCATTCAGGGCGCAAGGTCGCAGACGCTCAGCCGCTGTGGCCACTGGTCGACGTTCGAGAAGGTCGAGGAGGTCAACCGCACGCTAAGCGATTTCATGAGCCAGCGTATGTAGGGCCAACAATCAGTCAGAACGGAACCCGACCGGTCCGACGCCGCGGTATTGGGGTGCGGCGCGACAGAGGCCAGGGCGGGAGGAGGAGAGCAACATGGGTGAAGTCCTCTTCACCAACGTTCGGATTCTGGACGGCAGCGGAGATCATCCCTACAGCGGGGAAGTTCTCGTGCGCGGCAACCGCATTCAGCATGTGGGACATGGTTCGCGCACCACGCCGGCGAATGGCGTAACGGTCATAGACGGTGCCGGCGCCACCCTGATGCCCGGGCTTTGCGATGCGCATACGCACCTGAGCTGGAACGATCAGCCCAGCCTGGAGGCCATCCAGCAGATGCCGCCGGAGGAGCACACGCTGTTCACGGCGAGGACCGCCAAGACCTACCTGGATATGGGCTACACGATGTGCGTGGGTGCCGCTGCGGCGAAGCCGCGCCTGGACGTGGTCGTGCGCAACGCCATCAATGCCGGGCAGATCCCCGGTCCCCGCTATCTGGCGAACGGCCAGGAAATCGCGACTCTGGGCGGGCTCGGCGATGCCTCACCGCCGCACATCGAGCATCCCGAGCTCAACTTCGGTTACGTGATCAGCGGGCCGGAGGAAATGCGCCGTGCCGTGCGCATGTTCATCAAATACGGCACGGACCTGATCAAGCTGAACCTTTCCGGCGAGGAAATCGCCGGCGTCGGCGCCGAGGAGAGCCCCATGGCGCCGGAAGAGATCGAGATGGCGGTTACCGAGGCCCACCGGCGGGGGCTTCGTGTCTGTGCTCACGCGCGGTCGGCTCAGTCGGTGAAGTCCTGCATCAACTACGGCGTCGAGATCATCTATCACGCCTCCTACGCGGACGAGGAGGCGCTGGACATGCTGGAGGCGAACCGGGACCGGCACTTCGTCGCGCCGGGGCTTGCCTGGCTGGTCTGCACCGCCCGTCACGCCGAGCCCTGGGGCATAAAACCGGGGACGCCGCTCACCATTCAGTACGAGCGCGAACTGGAAGTGGCCGTGGAGAGCATGCGCAAGATGCACCGGCGGGGCATCAAGGTGCTGCCCGGCGGTGACTACGGGTTCGCGTGGACCCCGCACGGCACCAACGCCAAGGACCTGGAGTATTTCGTCGACATGGTGGGCATGTCACCCATGGAGGCCATCGTCGCCGCGACCCGGTACGGCGGGGAGATCATGGGACGGCCCAACGAGCTCGGCGTCGTGCGCGAGGGCTACCTGGCGGACCTGATACTGGTGGACGGCGATCCCCTCTCCAACATTCGGGTGCTGCAGGACCGCGACCGCATCCTCGCGGTGATGAAGGACGGCGAATTCCACCGCTCGCCGCAGATGGCCCGGCAGAGGTCCCGGTATGCGGTCTGAGACGGCGCGGGGGCGGGTATGAACATCAAGCTGTTCTTCCTGACGTTTCTCAACGGTCTGACCCTGGCGGCGCTGTACTTCCTGGTGGCCAGCGGCTTCACACTGGTCTTCGGCCTGATGCGCAACGTCAACCTGGCCCATGGCTCGCTGTATCTCCTGGGTGGCTACATCGGCTGGAGCGTCGCCGACGCCACCGGTTCCTGGATGGTCGGGCTGCTGGTGGCTTTCCTCGCCATGGCCGTGGCGGGGATTCTGATGCAGACGCTGATCTTCCGCTGGATGCAGGGCCAGGATCTGCGACAGACCATGGTGACCATCGGCCTGTCCATCGTGCTGGCGGATCTGATGCTCTGGATCTGGGGCGGCGAGTTCTACCAGTTCACCCCGCCGGCCTGGCTGTTCGGCGCCGCCAGCATTCCGTTCGCCGGTTTCAAGTACCCGATTCTCCGTCTGGCCATTCTGGCTGCGGCGATCGTCATCGGTGTGGCGCTCTGGATTTTCCTGAACCGAACCGCCATCGGAATGATGATCCGAGCGGGCGTCGATGATCAGGACATGCTGGACGCCTCCGGTGTCAACGTGAACGTGGTTTTCGCCGTCGTATTCGCGGTGGGGGCCGGGCTGGCCGGCTTCGCCGGCGTGATCGGCGGCACCATTCAATCGCTTGCCCCGGGCGAGGACGTGCACTATCTGCTCGCCTCGCTGGTCGTCGTAATCGTCGGCGGCATGGGCAGCGTAACGGGGGCGGCGGTAGGTGCGGTGCTCGTCGGCCTCGCCGAGCAGTTCGGCCTGACGTACACGCCGACCTACGGGGTCATCTACACGTTTCTGATCATGGTGCTGGTACTGGCGTTCCGGCCGCAGGGAATCATGGGGGCAGCCCGATGAGTACGGTGATGCCGGAGCGAGCGGCCGCCGGCGCTCGCGAAGACAACGCGCAGCGTCGATCGACGGTGATCTATCCGGCCTACGCGGCCCTCGCTCTGTTTCTTCTTGTCTATCCGACCTTCGCCAACCCGTTTTTTCTGGTACAGATCGGGGCCCAGACGCTGCTGCTGGGAATGATCGCGCTGAGCCTGACGTGGCTCGCGGGTTACGGCGGCATGGTGAGCCTGGCCCAGATGACGGTGGCCGGTTGCGCCGGGTACATGCTGGCCCTGTTCGGCCACAACAATGTGGGCGTCGGCCTGGACTGGCCGTGGTGGGCGGCGCTGCCGATAGCACTGTTCATCGCCATTCTCTTCGGCACGTTCACGGGTGCGCTGGCGGTGCGCACCCGGGGCATCTACACGATCATGATCACGCTGGCCATCGGTACGGCCTTCTTCTATCTGACCCGCCAGAACTACACGATTTTCAACGGCTACAACGGCTTCAACGGCGTGCTTCCACCGCCGCTGTTCGGCGTGGACTGGCGGGCGCCGGTTCCCTTCTACTACCTGGCGCTGGCGTTCGGCGTGCTCTCCTATGCGGCCGTGCTCTATCTCAGTCGATCCCCGTTCGGCCTCGCATTGCAGGGCATCCGCGACAATCCCCGCCGTATGGAGGCGCTGGGATTCAACGTCACGGCGCATCGCATCGCCGCTTATGCGGTTGCTGCCGTCATCGCCGCGTTCGGCGGGGTGCTGCTGGTGTGGTTCAACGGCCGGATCTCGCCGGGAACCATCGCCGTCGGGCCCATCATCGACATTCTGGTGATCGCGGTTATCGGCGGGCTGGCACATCCCCTGGGCCCGTTTCTGGGCGCGCTGGTGTTCGTGCTTCTGGATAACTTCGCCATCGCCCTGATCGCGCCGGAACGTTTCAACCTGGTGATCGGCACCGCATTCCTGTTGATCGTGCTCTTCTCGCCGGACGGTTTGATCGGCCTTTGGAAGAAACTCAAGAACCGTCTCGCGTCCCTGGAAGAGCCCCGGTCATGACTCCCGCGCGTTAGCCGGGTCTGTCTGGAGGAGAGGAGGAGAGAGACCAATGAAACTCGGAAAGCGAACCGCACTGGCCCTTCTGGCCGCCGCCCTTGTCTGGGGCGGCGCGGCGTACGGCCAGGACACCATCAAGATCGGTGGTCTGGCGACACTGGAGGGCACGTATGCCGTGCTGGGCGAGGACAGCATGCGCGGCATCGAAATGGCCCTGAAAGAGAACGACTACACCGCCGGAGGCAAGAAGATAGAGTTGATCAAAGCGTCCTCCGACGCCACGCCGGACAGTGCCGTTCAGGCGGCCCGCCGGCTGGTGGAGCAGGACGGCGTGGACATCCTGATCGGTCCGCTCTCGGGCTCCGAGGGACTGGCGATCAAGGACTTTGCCAAGACCCATCCGGAGGTGACGTTCGTAAACGGAACGTCCGCCGCGCAGGACACCACGCTGCGTGAGCCCGCACCCAACTTCTTCCGCTTTACCACGGACGGTGCACAGTGGATGGCCGGGCTCGGCGACTACGTCTACAACAAGAAGGACTACAAGAAGGTGGTGGTGGTCGGCGACGACTATTCCTTCGAGTACACCCAGGTATTCGGCTTCATGCACGAGTACTGCGGCGCCGGCGGGCACGTGGTGAAGAAGTTCTGGGTACCTCTGGGCACCAAGGACTACAGCTCCGTGGTGGTTTCCATTCCGGATGACATTGACGCCATCGCCGTCTTCCTGGGCGGCGCGGACGCTCTCAACTTCCTGAACCAGTATCGCCAGGTCGGGGGCACCAAGCCGATGATCGGCGGCTCCATTGCCGTGGACCAGACCGTTCTGTCCGCCAAGGGGCCGACCAAGCGGTATCTGGTGGGAACGCCGTCCGCCGGCCCGATTGCCGACAGCTGGGACAATCCGAAGTGGCGTGCCTTCGTGGATCGCTACAAAGAGATGTTCCCGGACGGCTTTGCCAGCCCCTCGCTGTTCGCCACGGGGTACTACGTCGAGACCAGCGCGGTGGTGGAAGCACTCAACGCCGTGGACGGCGACCTCTCGGACAACCACGCCA
>JASFMS010000156.1:0-5494 GCA_050117435.1 Ectothiorhodospiraceae bacterium
CCCACCAGTACAGCGCTGCGCAGCGCGCCTTGTCTGCGAGCATGCTGTGCGGCCGTTGACCACTTGACGCAGTACTCGTATGGAACAGAGCCGACTCCAGTCAAAGCGAGCACAGCGTTCAGCGGTCAATGGCTCGCGCGAATTGTTCAGCGTCTCCCTAGTGCGCGAAGGATGTCGTCATCCGGGACTGCGGCCGCGGGCCGTGGCGCCACGCGGCCCACGACCCGCGACACGTTCCTGCTCGGCCTACGGGCAAGAGGGGTTGTTGCGCCCCACCCTCCCCAGAGCCAGGAATTTTTCGCGGTCCATTCCCAGCGTCTGGTTCACGGCATCGATCTTCCTGACGACCTTGTTGTAAAGGCTGCCGTCCTCGGCCCGAGCGACTTCGGTGACGAAGTTCGGAGCGATGGCCTGACGGTTTTGGTCGAGCTTCACCGGGCCCACCGGTGTCTCGAAACTCACGTCGGCGAGCACCTTCTGCAACTGCTTCTCCCCGTCGGAGAGATCGCCGCCCACCTTTTTCAGCGCCAGGAGTGCGGCCTTGGCGTTCACGTAGTAGGTAAAGGCGAACAGCGACGGCGAACCGAAGCCGTCCGGGAACATGCGGTGATACCGGTCCTTGAAGGCGTTCCACTCCGGTGTGTCCAGGCTGTCCGCGATGGGTCCCGCGGACGGCGTGCCCACGAGATAGTCCTTGAACATTCCTTTGCCGCTGAGCACGGTCTGGTCCACCGTGACGGACGATCCGATCATGGGCTTTTCACCGCCCATCTGCCGGTACTGAGACAGGAAGTTCACGGCATCCGAGCCGCCGAGCATGACGTAGATCGCGTCGATGTTATCCGGGATCTGGGCAATGACGCTGCTGTAGTCCTTGTTGCCGATAGGCACCCAATACTTGTCGACCACATGCCCCCCTTTTGAGCAGAACTCGGCCATGAAACCGAAGACCTGCGTATAGGGGAACGAATAGTCCTCGCCGACAACCACGACGCGTCGATAGCCCTTCTTGTCATAGGCATAGTTGCCGAGCCCGGCCATCCACTGCGCGCCATCGGTGGAGAAGCGATAGAAGTTCGGCGCAGGATCCCGGAGTGTGGTGTCCTGGGCGCCTGACGATCCGTTGACGAAGGTCTTGTCCAGATGATTCTTGGCATAGTCCTTGACGGCCAAGCCCTCACTGCCGGACAGCGGGCCAACGAGGATGTCCACGTCCTCCTGCTCTATGAGCCGGCGGGCAGCATTGACGGCCTTGCCCGGTGATCCGTCCGACGATCCCTTGACCAGCTTCAGCGGGTGTCCGGCAACGTTGTGGTCGAATTCGGCCAGTGCCATCTCGATCCCGCGCATCGAGTCCTCGCCGAGGACGGCAAACGCCCCTTCGAGCGTCGCCAGCCCTCCTATCAGGATCGGCTCCTTGTCCTGGGCCTGCGCACTGCCAACCAGCATCGCTGCCGTTACCCAACAGGCGAGAAACGCCGTGCGTACCCCGTATCTCATGAGTTTTTCCTCCCTCTCCTTTCCGGTCCGGCCGCCGACCCGGGCGCGCCTTTTGCGATGCGCGAGCCCGCGACCGCCGCTTTCTGCTACTATTGAACCAATACCACCCAATTTATTTTGATGGATCACTTGGAATCTGGCACAGAACCCAAGCGTGTCAAGTTGGTCGGAGATTGGCGGGGCCGCTCTGCTGCCAACCCACGGGCGAACCGGTAGACTGGCGCGATATCCGGAAACGAACAGAGGTGCGTAGCAGTTGGCGACGAATCGACTTTCCCCGGAAGAGCTCGAGGCGTACCTCTCGGAGCGGATCAGCGGCTCCGAATGGCGGCCGGGTCACAAGCTGCCCACGGAGCGGGCCCTATCCGAGCAGTACGGCCTTGCCCGCAACACGGTTCGCCGGGTCCTGGACCGGTTGGTGGAACAGGGCAGAATCGTCCGTCACGTAGGCCGTGGGACATTCGTCGCCGGGCGCAGCACGCCGGCCGATGGCATCGCCAATCTTGCGGAAGTCGACGTGAGCCCCGCGGAAGTCATGGAACTGCGGCTTATTATCGAGCCCAGCTCTGTGGAGCTCGCTGTCGTTCGCGCGACGCCGTCCGATCTGGAGTTTCTTGAACAGTGCCTGGTTCGTTCCGAAAAAGCCCGGACCTGGCAGGAGTTCGAAAAATGGGACGCCGCCCTGCACGCACGCTTGGTCCGCGCGACGCGCAACCACATGCTCGAACTGATATTCAGCGCCATTGACCGGGTAAGGGAGCGCGGCGAGTGGGGCAAGCTCAAACAGGCCAGCCTCACGACGGAACGACGGGCGGCCTATCAGCGGGAACACCGCAAAATCGTCGAGGCAATCCGGCGCAGGGACGCAGAGACGGCGAAGCGTCACGTCACCGAGCACCTGCTTCATGTCCGCAGAAATCTGATCGGATACTGATACCGGACTGCATCCGCAAGACCGAGCACCCTGCCCCGTCACAACAACCGGAGCCGACGCCCTCGCCGCAAGCGCCGGGGCATTGATACATGTCAAACCGGCGTCGACCACGGACGGTAAAGTCTGGAGTGCTCCCGAGGGGACGGGACCATTCCGAATCGGGGACTACGGGTGCAGAACCAACAGACACCGCAAAAGAGCACCGGGCGACCGCCGCTGGGAACCATTACCGAGGTCCAGGGGCCGGTGGTGGTCATTCGCTGCGATCGGCTGCCGCCGCTGCGCCGTGCTCTGGAAGCCGAATCCGACGGCGATCGTTACGTATTCGAAGTGCACCAGCACCTGGACGAGGAACGCGTTCGCGCCATCACCCTTCACCGCACCGGCGGGCTGCGAAGAGGCATGCCCGTCTACGACACGGGCGCACCGCTTCACGTCCCGGTGGGAGAGGCCTGCCTGGGGCGCATGCTGGACGTCTTCGGCGACCCCATGGACGACCGGCCACCGTTCGCAGCGGACGACTACCGCAACATTCACGGCGCTCCGCTCCCGCTCAGCGAAGCCCGCGCACAGACCGACGTCCTGGAGACCGGGATCAAGGTCATCGACCTCCTCTGCCCGTTTCTCCGCGGCGGCAAAACCGGTCTGTTCGGCGGTGCCGGAGTCGGCAAGACGGTGCTCATCATGGAGTTCATGCACGCCGTGACGAACATTCACCACGGCGTGTCCGTCTTCGGCGGCGTGGGCGAGCGCCTTCGTGAGGGCCACGAGCTGTGGCACGAGCTGGAAGACGCCGGCGTGTTGCCCCGAACCACCCTCGTATTCGGCCAGATGGACGAATCCCCCGGGGTGCGCTTTCGCGTGGCGCTGACCGCCATGACCTACGCCGAGTACCTGCGCGATTCCCTGAACACGGAAGTGCTGCTGCTCATGGACAACGTGTTCCGCTTCGTCCAGGCCGGCAGCGAGATCTCCAGCCTCCTCGGCCGCATGCCCGCCACCGTGGGCTACCAGCCCACTCTGGGAACGGAGGTGGCCGAGCTGCAGGACCGGATCGCCTCCACCGATGCCGGGGCCGTCACCGCCGTGCAGGCCGTGTACGTGCCCGCGGACGACATGACCGACCCCGCGGTGAGCACCATCCTCAGCCACCTGGATACCCGGGTCATCCTGTCGCGCACCCAGGCCGGACGCGGCATTTATCCGGCCGTGGACCCGCTGCGCTCCGGCAGCCGGCTCATGGACCGGCACGTCCTCGGCGCCAGGCACTACGATGTGGCCGAGGGCGTGCGCGAGCACCTGGCCCGGTACCACGAGCTGGAAGACATCATCAGCATGCTCGGCATGGACGAGCTCTCCGAACAGGACCGGCTCGTGGTCACCCGCGCCCGCAAGATACAGCGCTACCTGACCCAACCGTTCCACACCACCGCCGAGCACACGGGCGTCCCCGGCGTGTCAGTCCCCCTGGAGCGCTGCCTGGACGACTGCGAGGGTTTCCTGAGCGGCCGCTTCGACGACCTCAGCGAGGAGCAGTGCTACATGCGCGGCACCATGCCGGAGAGCGGCCGGTGAGTGCGTTCCGGCTGGTGCTGCAGGCCACCACCGAGGCGGAATCCGTCGACGGCGTGACTTCCTTCGTCGGCGAGGACCGATCCGGCAGCTTCGGCCTGCTGCCGCGGCACGCGCGGTTCATGACCGTTCTGGTATTCGGCCTGGCCCGTTTCCGCTGCGGCGACTCGCCCTGGGAATATTTGGCGCTGCCCGGCGGCCTGCTCTATTTCACCGGTGATACGCTCACCATCGCCACTCGGCGGTTCCTTCGCGGCAACGATTACGAGCGCATCAGCGACGATCTGCAGAAGACCCTGCTGAGCGAGGAGGAACAGCGGCGCACCGCCTGGGAAAACGTCCAGCAACTGGAGGAGGCGATGCTGCGTCGGCTCTGGCAGATGCGGAGGCGCCCGTGACCCTTACCCGGCTGCGCAAGGAGGTGGAACGCCAGGCACGACGCATGCGCCGGGCGGAGCACGAACGGGATACCCTGCTGGGGCAGACGGTATTCCTGACCACTCTGGGGCTGCTGTTCGTGCTCCCGGTGGTGGCGGGCGCCTACGCCGGGCTCTGGCTGGACCGCCGCATGCCCGGCTATTCCGTGCAATGGACCGTGGGACTGTTACTGCTCGGCGTCATCGTCGGCGCCGTTAACGTCTACGCCTTCATACGCAGCCGGAGCTGATCGTGAACGGTGATATCTTCCCCGAGGTGGTTTTCCGACTCGGCCCGGTGACGGTCACCGACACAGTGGTCTACACCTGGATCGTGCTGGCCGTGCTGTTCGCCGTATGCGCGCTGGCGACGCGGCGGCTGCGCCGGGATCCGGGGCCCGTTCAGACGGCGCTCGAAGGTGTCGTGGAGGCAATCGACGCCGCGGTCACCGCCGTGCTTCCCCAGCGTACGCCGGGCGTTACCCCGCTCATCGGTAGTCTCTGGGTATTCCTGGTGGTGTCCAATCTTCTCGGAATCGTACCGGGCCTGCACTCCCCAACCCGGGATCTCTCGGCCACCGCGGCACTCGCCGCGCTGGTCTTCGCCTCGGTGCACTACTTCGGGCTGCGAAGCGAAGGCGCCCTCGCCTACCTGCGCCACTACCTCAAACCGAACCCGATACTGCTGCCTTTCCACGTAATCGGCGAGATCACGCGCACGGTGGCGCTGGCCGTGCGCCTGTTCGGGAACATGATGAGCCTGGAGCTCACGGCCGTGCTGGTGCTGCTTGTGGCGGGGATACTGGCCCCGGTGCCCATCCTCATGCTGCATATCGTCGAGGCTCTGGTGCAGGCTTACATTTTCGGGATGCTGGCGCTGATCTACATCGCCGGCGGCATCCAGTCCCAGCAGGAAAAGCAACAGGAAACACAGAAGGAAGCCCAATAGTCATGTCCGATATGACCTGGTTCACCACCGCGTCCACCGTTGCCTCGGTGCTCGCCATCGCCATCGGTGTGATGATGCCGGCGGCCGCCATGGGCCGGGCGATCGGCCAGGCACTTGACGCGC
>JASFMS010000157.1:0-5482 GCA_050117435.1 Ectothiorhodospiraceae bacterium
CCGTGCCCCTGCAGGTAGCGGGCTACGGTCTGAGCGCGACGCACCGAGAGCTGCTGGTTGTACTGCGCCGAACCGGTGCTGTCAGTGTGACCGGCCACTTCGATAATGGTCTTCTCGTATTCCTTGAGTACCAGGGATACGGAATCAAGCACGTCGAAGAAATGGCTGTTCAGATCGGAACTGTCCGTGGCGAAAGTGATGTTGCCCGGCATGTTCAGCGTAATGTTGTCGCCGTGGCGGGTAACGCTGACTCCAGTGCCTTCGAGCTTACGCCGAAGCTCCATTTCCTGACGATCCATGTAGTTACCCACCGCGGCTCCGGACAGTGCGCCAACTCCCGCGCCGATGAGGGCGTGACGGCGCCTTTCGCTGGCGTTGTCGCCGGTCGCGATGCCGACCACGGCACCGGCGATTGCCCCGATAGCGGCCCCTTTGGTGGCGTTGCTGGTCTTTTCCTCCCTTGTGTACGGGTCGACGGTGGTGCAGGCCGCCGTCAAGAGCGCAACGACCAGGGCCGTGGTAATGGTCCGGCGGATGTGCCGCGTGTTTCGCATATGTCGCTCCTGAATACGTGGTAACATTCGTGCTGCACCGCAATATAACGCCGGTGAGCGGCGCCACTCTAACCCGAGTCCCGCGCCCGGCATACCGCCCACGTCTCAAAAGGACGTGGAAAGCGCCGGTGGACCAATCGCCCCGGTGAGCTGTCAACGCTTCCAACAGGGAGCGGGAATTCCGATGAGCACGATAGACAACGATCATATCGGCGCGAGCAAGCCGATCATCCGCCGTCTCTGGTGGCACGAGCGTGACCTTTTCCGGGACCACCTGCTGCGTCTCGGTGCCCGGGACCGGCGGATGCGATTCGGCGGTCATGTCACCGATGAGTTCATTCGACACTACGCCGGTGACCGGGACATCCTTCAACGCCGGCTTCTGGGATGTTTCGTGGACGGCGAGTTGCGCGGCGTGGGTGAGTTCCGGCTGCTCGGCGGCTACTGGCCCAGGGAGGCGGAGCTGGCTTTCAGTGTCGAAGCTCCGTTCCAGGAGCGGGGGATCGGTTCCGAGCTGTTTCGTCGGACGGTGACGTTCGCCCGCAACAGAGGCCTGGAGCGGGTCTTCATCACGACGCTTGCGTCCAACCGGCCGATGCAGCGGATGGCGCGTCGTTTCGGCATGCGTCTGCGTCCCTGCGCGGGTGAGCTGGAGGGGCGCCTCGAGCTCGTCGCGCCGAATTACCTCTCGGTGATGAACGAGTTTCTGGAAGAGGGCGTTGCGCTGCTGTGGGCGGCCCCCCGACCGGTGCACGCTCGCGACGCATCACTCTGAACGGTCGCGCCGTGCGTCGAGTCGGATTCACGGTGGCCGTATCAGTTCGTGTCGAACGATGGACGACGCCGAATCCCTTGGGCACTGTCTTCAGTCGCCTTTGCAGAACTGTGCCAACGCCGGGGAATGGGGGGACAGCTCGTTACCGGACGGCAGCGGGCGGTGTTCGAGCCAGGCGATGATGTCCCGCACGACCACGGCACGGCCCAGATCGCGAAGCAGCATGTGGTAGCCCTGCGGATAGACCGCGACAGTCGCGTTTGCCGCGGGATTCGGCAAGCCCGCGAGGAATCGGCAGCTGGCATTGCGGGGGACGATCTCGTCGTGTTTGCCGACAAGAACAAGGACTCGACCGTGCATGCCGCCCGCCGCGGCCTCAGCGTCGGACATCAGCCGCGACAGGCCGTAGATGGTGTCCGCGCGGGTTCTCTTGATCACGTTGGCGTCCCGGCCCAATGAGCGCAGCATCTCCGCATTGTCCGACGGGCGCACGTCCAGTGATCTCCCCGTCCAGGTGGACCCGGGAAAGGTGTGCACCGTCAGCCACATGGCGGCGCGGATGGGCCAGCTCATGGTGTCTTTGCCCCAGACCGCGGGAGCGACCAGTATGCTCCCATCGAAGGGCTGCTCCGGTCGCTGGGACGCCAGCACGCTCACCGCGCCGCCCATGCTGTCGCCGAGCAGCATGAGGGGAGCATCCGGGTAACGGGTCCGCAGGAGCCTGCCGAAGGAAACGGCATCCGCTACGAGACGGTCCTCACCCGGCCACAGTCCACGCTGGCTTGTCTGTCCGAAACCGCGCTGGTCGTACGCATAGATGGCGAATCCCTCCGCCGCCAGCCGGGGTGCGGCGCCGGAAAAGGCGTTGCGGTAGTCGTTGAAACCGTGGAGCGCGAGTATGACGGCGCGCGGCGGCTTTTCCTCCGGCAACCAGCGCCAGTACGGCAGGCGATAGCCGTCCTCCATTACGGCGACCTGGTTGTCCAGGTGGGGGGAAAGACCGCTGGACGGCGAGTCCTGAAAGCGGGGTTGGGCACAGGCGGCGAGCACCAGGCCCGCCGTGCCGGCAATGGCCGCGGAACTCCATGTGCGCCGAACCTGTCTCCATCCCTGTTGGAACAGAACGACGAATCTACTCCATTGATTAGAGGGACAGGGGAGCCAATTCATGAGAAATCTTCTTGTCGGTTTGTTCTCATTGGCATTGACGATGGGGGCGATTGGCCTGCAACCGGCCGCTGCCGGTATTCCCCCGGTCACGGCGGATGGGCAGACACCGTCTCTGGCGCCGATGATTCAGAAGGTATCGCCGGCGGTGGTCAATATTTCCACCAAAGGGCACGTGCAGGTTCAGCGCAGCCCGCTGCTCAATGATCCTTTCTTCCGGCGCTTCTTCGATGTTCCGGACCAGCCCCAGCAGCGGCAGGTCCAGGCCCTGGGTTCCGGCGTGATCGTCGATGCCGATAAAGGCTATATCATCACGAATCACCACGTCATCGCCAATGCGGACAAGGTCAAGGTCACCCTCCAGGACAATCGGGAGTTCGACGCGGATATCGTGGGGTCCGACCCGGAGACCGACGTGGCGGTAATCCGGATCGACGCGGACAACCTATCGCAGATCCCGCTGGCGGATTCCAAGGAACTGCGTGTCGGCGACTACGTGGTGGCCATCGGCAACCCGTTCGGGCTTGACCATACGGTAACCACGGGCGTGGTCAGCGGGCTCGGACGCGTACTGCACGGCGGCGAGGTCAACAGCCGGCTGCAGAACTTCATTCAGACCGACGCTTCGATCAATCCCGGTAACTCCGGGGGTGCGCTGGTGAACCTTCGCGGCGAACTCGTCGGCATCAACGCCGCGATTCTCTCGCGCTCCGGCGGCAACATCGGCATCGGGTTCGCGATTCCGATCAATATGGCCCGGCAGATCATGGACCAGCTGGTGAGCTATGGCGAAGTCAGGCGTGGCGTGCTCGGTGTGCGCATTCAGGACCTGACGCCGGACATCGCCGACGCCTTCGGTATCAAGCGCAAGGAAGGGGCGCTGGTGGCGCAGGTATCTCCGGGATCGGCCGCCGACGAGGCGGGCATTCAGCAGGGCGACGTGATCGTGAAGGTCAACGGCGAAACCGTGGACAACGCCAATGACCTCGCCAATGCGATCGGACTGCTGCAGATTGGCGACGAGGTCGATCTTCAGCTGATTCGCGACGGCGACCGCAAGGAAATCACCGCCAAGGTCGGTGACCCTTCGGACCGGGAAGCATCGGCGCAGGGAATGCACCCGGCCCTCGAGGGCGCCAAGTTCTCCGAGTTGGACGAGCGTTCACCGCTTTTCGGCAAAGTTGACGGCGTCATGGTCACCGCGGTTGCCGACGGCAGCAAGGCCGCCCGTTACCTGCAGGCGGGTGACGTCATAACCTCGGTGAACCGTCAGCAGGTGCACAATCTGGCCGAATTCCGGCAGGCCGTGCAG
The DNA here is from genome assembly GCA_050117435.1 of Ectothiorhodospiraceae bacterium. Classification (GTDB taxonomy): domain Bacteria; phylum Pseudomonadota; class Gammaproteobacteria; order Nitrococcales; family Nitrococcaceae; genus JASFMS01. Next base: position 3,809 of record JASFMS010000157.1, read on the forward strand.
GGTTCCGACCGCCTGCTGCTCAACATTCGACGGGGCAACGGCGCCATGTTCGTGCTGGTGAAATAGCGAGCGCTACGGGGAACGGCTGCGGCGTCCGGAGGGGCGCGCAGCCGTTTCCTTTTTTACGGCGCTGGGATATTGTGAGTCCATGGCAGACACCGACGGGGTATCGGGATTCGGCTCGTGAACCCGCCCATTGTCGTCGACAGACAGGCGGCCGAGGCCATCGTTGATGATGCCGTGCGCCGCTATATCCGGACCCGTCGGGAACGGGTCGATGCCTTTGTCTCCCGCCATTTCACGCTTTCCGGTTCGCTGAAGCTTCACCGGCACGTCATCGGCCGGGATCTCTACCGCGCCCCTCTGAACATGGTCGCCGGGCTGGCCGTCGCCGGTTCCCGTGCCGGTGCCGGGGCCGCCACTCTGCTCGGTGCGCGGCGCACGGCTGAACGACTCCGGGCAATCCGCCCGTTCCGCCCCACCGACCTGGGCGCAGAGCTGGAGTGGCTGCTGCACTCGGAGCTTCTGGAGTTGCCGTTCGACAGCGGGGACCGCCGTACACGGCGGGACGCGCTGGCCGAGGAGCTTTTGCGTGATCCCCGTATCCAGACCTGCCTTGTAAATATGCTGGACCAGCTTTCGCAGCGAACGGATATTCCCGGGTTCCAGGATCGCCTTACCGATGCGCTCGCCGAGTACGTGGGCAGTCGCGCGGCGGCGGCGGATCTCTCCGTGGGACTGGTTTCCGCCGCCACCGGCTGGGCGACGTTCCGTCAGGCGACGCCGGGCATCGCCGCCCTGAGCAGCACGGTGGCCGGCAATCTGGCTTATGCGTCCGCCATCCAGGGATTCTGGGCGGGGCCGGGGCTGGGGAGTCTCTGGTACGGCATGGTGGGCGTTACCACCCCGGCATGGCTGACCGCGGGTGTTTTCGGTGCGCTGGTTATTCCGGCCGCGGTTCTGGCGGCGTTCTCGGGCGTGGTGACGGACCCGGTGCAACGCCGCCTGGGGCTGCATCAGCGGCGGCTGCAGCGATTGCTGGATTCTCTGGAGCAGGCGCTGCTCGGCCGCGGGGACGGCGAGCTGCGCCTGCGGGATCATTACGTGGCGCGGGTGCTGGACATGGCGGACTGGGCTCAGGCCGCGGTCAGGGTAGCGCGAATGACCTGACCGGCGCCGGGCGCCGCGGTTGCGTGGTTTCTGTAACGTCCGTGGAACCGGGCGTGATTACCCTGACGCTGAAGCGTCGTCGAAACCAGGGAGCCACCATGGTGAAGATCGAGAAAAAGCCTCGCCGTGCCTATGTCCTCGACACCAACGTTCTGCTCCATGACCCCGCCTCGATATTCCGCTTTCAGGAACACGACGTGATCATACCGATGACCGTCCTGGAGGAACTTGACCACCTCAAGCGCGGTTACACGGACGTGGCCCGCAGCGCCCGCCAGGTTTCCCGCACCTTCAGTGAACTGCTGGACGACGTGCCGCCCGCGCTGGTCGGTGACGGCGTACCGTTGCCGGGCGGTTCGCGGGATATCTGCGGGCGGCTTTTCTTTCTACCGGCGCTGACCGCGGATACCGCCCGTTCTCTGGCGGGCGAGTCGGCGGACAACCGCATCATCGCCGAGGCCATGGGCGTGCGGGAGGACCGGCCGGAAGAGTCCGTCATCCTGG
>JASFMS010000158.1:0-5481 GCA_050117435.1 Ectothiorhodospiraceae bacterium
CGTCGTGGGTCGGTGAAGCGCAGGGCCCGGCCGTCGTCGAGGACGATGTCCACGTGATCGTGACGCTGGGGCGGTGTGCTCGCGGGCACGACGCGCACGCTACCGGACATGCCCAGGTGGAGCATGAGCGTCTTGGAATCGCCCAGGCGGAACAGCAGGTACTTCGCCCGTCTCTCGACGGCGCGGATCGCACGGTGGGCGGCGTGTTCCGCGAGCTCCGGCGCCACGGGCCAGCGCAGGCGCGGATCGCGGACGATGACCCGTTCGATGCGGCGGTCCTTCACGTGTGGGGCAACGCCGCGGCGGGTGGTTTCGACTTCGGGGAGTTCAGGCATCCAGGTTCTCGGATCGTCTCAGCCCCGCCGCCGGCGCTGCCATGCCCATCCCGCGCCAAGCAGCAGCAGACCGGGTACGACGAACAGCGAGCCGAAGCCGATGCCGAGGATCTCCGCGCGGCTGTAGTCCAGCCGCTGGTCCGGTGCCGCGGCGGTATACCGGGACACGAACTGGTCGGCGCTGGTAAGCCACTCCACCAGATTCAGCCCGAAGGCCAGGTTGCCGCCGTTGCCCAGGTAGGTGTTGGAGAGGAAGTCGGCATCGCCGATGACGGCGATCCGTTGCGTGCCGCTGTCGGTACGCCGACTCAGGGTGAGGCCGACGTTCAGTGGACCGGTGGGCTCCGCCTCCGCATGAACCGGGCTCGCGGCGGGGTCGTAGTCGCTGTCGGCCCAGTCGCGGCCGGCGGTGCGCAGTAGCGCGTGCACCTGCCACTTGCTGCTGCCCTCTCCCGGCTGCAGGGCGGCGGCCTGGGCGAGCAGCAGGGGAGCATCCAGGGACGTCGTTGCCGGGTGGTCGGTATTGCCGTCCAGCAACAGCAGCCGCGGGTCGTCCACCGCCAGCAGATCCTTCGCCTGCGGATCCACGACCACCCCCGGAATCCGTTTGACGCCCAGCGCGGACGGCCAGTTGCCCGGCGCGTCCGGCTCGGTCAGCCACAGCAGGTTGCCGCCTCGCTTCACGTAGTCCGCGAGCAACTGGCGCTCGCCGGGCATGAAATCGGCTCTGGGCTGAGCGACGATCAGCAGCGCCGTGTTGTCCGGGATCACCGGCGTCCGGGCGATGGAAAGCGGCTGCAGGCGGTGGCCCCGGCGGCTCAGTGCCTTGCCGAACTGTCCCAGGTCGAAATTGGCCTGCCCCTCCAGACTGCGCTCGCCGTGGCCGGTGAGATAGGCGACGAACGCGTCCTGAGAGCGGAGCAGCCGTTCGATGGCTGCCGACAGGCGAGCCTCCGAGGGCACTTTGACCAGCTCGTGGCGTCCCCGGTATCCCACCAGGATTTCGCCGGTGCGCTGAAGTCCCTGCTTCCGGGTGGCCTTGGGATCGGTCTTCGGGTCCAGGAACGATAGCTCCACGTCCGCGTGGTGGCGCCGGTAGGCGGCCGCCAGCTGTTTGATGTGACGGCGCAGGAAGTGCTCTGCGGGAACGGCGGCGGTGAGGGTCAGCGTTCCGTCCAGGGACTCGGCGAGGGCCGCCGAGGCGTCGCTGATCTGACCGGGGCCGCTGGAAGACCAGTGCCAGCGCACGTCCAGTCCGCGGGTCCACAGCGCCGTGCCGACGATGGCGGCGCCGATGACCGCGGTCACGGCGAGGCGGTTGAGCCAGCGTCTCCAGCGTCCGCGCATCATGCCTCCCGCAGCCGCTGGACGCGCCACGCGGCGGTGACGAGGCTGGCGAGAACCAGCAGTGCAAAGAACGCCAGGTCGGCTATTGCGACGGTGCCCTCCAGGAACACCTGGTAGTGCCCGGTCAGCCCCAGGTACTGGAGGATGCCCTCACCCTGGCCCTGGCCGATCAGCAGCAGTGCCAGACCGGCACCGAACCCCAGCAGGGCGGCGACACCCGGCTGCTCGGTCAGGGTGGAGCAGAGCGTTGCCACGGCGAGCAGCGCCGCGCCGGTGAGCCACAGGCCGAGGATGCCGGCGGCCAGGCGACCGAAATCCAGCCCCGTACCCAGGGCCAGCGTCATGGGAAGAGCCGACCAGAGCGCCACCGCCAGTGTCAGGAATGCCAGCGAGCCCAGGAATTTCCCGGCCACAATGGCGGCGGATCGGTGTGGCGCGGCCAGAAGCAGGGGCATGGTGGCGTTGCGTCGTTCTTCGGCAAAGCTGCGCATTCCGAGTACGGCCGTTGCCGCCAGCAGCACGGTGAGCAGCGGCAGTCCGCCCAGAAACGGCGCGACCACCAGATCGGCCACGCCCTGGCTGCTCTCCAGCTTCCTCAACATCGGCTCGTACTGGCTGCGATAGCGATCCAGCAGCAGGAGATACCACCAGGCGGTGACGAACTGCGTGACCGCCAGCAGTACCCACCCCTGGGGCGTGCGCAGCAGGCCGCGTAGCTCGCGCAGGGCGATGGCGCTCATGAATCCGGTCCGCCGTGGGTCAGTTCCAGGAACAGCCGCTCCAGTCCGGGTTGGGGCGGCAGCCACTCCTGCAGGCCCCAGCCCTGGTCGACGCAAGCGCGCAGCACCGCGTCGCGGGCCTCGTTGCCGTTCAGCCGCAGGCGGTAGCGCCGTTCGGTGAGCGTCTGCACTTCCTGTACGCCGTCCAGGGCGTGCAGCCGCTCTTCCGCCGGCGGCCGGGCCAGGCGGATGATTACGGCGTTCGGGTCTTCCCGGTTCAGATCGCCGCGGTATACCGCCTCCCCGTGGTGGAGAATGATCACCCGGTCGCAGACGGACTGCACTTCGGGGAGCACGTGGCTCGACAGCAGCACCGCATGGTCGCGGCGCAGGGCCGAGATCAACTCCCGCGTGCGGTGGATCTGGGCCGGGTCCAGACCGACGGTAGGCTCGTCCAGGATAATGACGGGTGGTTCGTGTATTACGGCCTGGGCGATGCCCACGCGCTGGCGATAGCCCGTCGAGAGGTTGGCGATGACCCGGCTGGCGCTGTCGGCGACCTCGCAGCGTTCCATGGCGCGATCGACGGCTCCCGACACCTCGGCCTTGGGTATGCCGTTGAGCTGGGCGCAGAAGCGCAGGTAGTCACGCACCCGCATCTCCGGGTACAGGGGCGGGCGTTCCGGCAGGTAACCCACTCGGCGACGGGCGCCACGGGGATCGCGCAGGGCGTTCACGCCGTCGATGGTCAGCGTTCCGGCGTCGGGTCGGAGGATGGCCGCCAGAACCCGCAGCGCCGTGCTCTTGCCCGCGCCATTGGGGCCCAGCAGGCCGGTAACCTCGCCGCGCTGCAGCGACAGCGACAGGTTCCTCAGCACCGGCCGGCGCGGGTAGGAATGGAACACGCCTCGGGCGCAGAGGGCGGCGTCCGTGGCGGTCTCGTTGTTCGGGAATTGTTTCTGCGCTGCGGGCATCACCAGTTGGCGCGTATCTCTTCCACCCATTTGACCGCCGTACCATAGCACTCGGTAACGCTCGCCGGCTCCAGTGGCAGCCGGCGGACCTCGTCGAAGCGGCCTTCTTCGTAGGCCTTCGCCGCTTTGAGGACTGCGCCCGCGTCGCCGGTCTTGTCGACAATGGCACTGCGGACCTCGGCGCTTATCGGCAGCCGGTCGAGGATCTGGCCGATGGGCATGTCCAGAACGGCATCCAGCCCCGAGAGCAGGCCGGCCATGAAGCAGGCCCCGGGCTCGCTGACCCCCAATCGCCGGCACAGGAGCTCGCAGAACCGGGCGCGAATGATCAGTGTGACCGCAAGCTCTTCCGGTTTGTTCGGTACAGCGGCCAACGCGAGCAGGGAGATCCAGGTTCTCAGCTCCCGCAGTCCCATGTACAGCACCGCCTCGCGAATGGTGCCGATGCGTCGCCGCAACGGCGTAGCCGGCGAGTTCAGAAAGCGCAGCAGGCGGTAGCTGAGCATCGCGTCCCGGGAGATCAGCCCGCTCAGCTCGTCCATATCCGCATCATCGTCCTGGAGTACCGCGAGCAGTCGCAGCAGAGGAAGCCGTGCCGCGGGCATGTCGCCGGCCTGGACCGTCGCCGGCCGGGAGAGGAAGAAACCCTGAAAGAGTTCGTAGCCGGCGTGGCGACAGCGCTCGAAGGTCTCCTGGTCCTCGATCTTCTCCGCCAGCGGCTTGGCACCGTAGCGCTTGATGAGTCGGGCGTGTTCGGCGCGCTCGGCATCGCTGAGGCGCGGGATCTCCACCTTGACGATGTCCGCCAGTGCCAGCAGCGGCTCCACGCCGGGCGCATAGACGAAATCGTCCAGCGCGATCCGGAACCCCCGCTTGCGGAACTCTTGCAGTGCCGTGAGCAACGCCTCACCCGGCGTGGTATCCTCAAGAAGTTCGAGGACCACACGATCCGCTGGCAGCGGCAACTCCGGATGCATCAGCACGAAGCGCTCTGAGACGTTGACGAAGGCGGGCTGCCGCCCCACCAGGTCGTCGAGACCGATGGTGGAGAAGGCATTGACGATAACCTGCGAGGTCGCTTCCTCCGCGTCCAGAAGATCGAACGCGCCCTCTTGCGCCCCTCGGAATAGCAGCTCATACCCGGCCAGGTTGAGGTTTCGGTCGAAGATCGGCTGGCGGCCGACGTAAACGTTGTGCATGATCCGTTCGTCGGGATGAGTGTCGTTATGGACCCGGCGGAATGGCCTCGAACAAGGCGTCGAAAGCACTCCCCGGAAGAAGTGCCGATGCCTGCATGGACGCTGCGCTACCCTCGGGCTATATTGCCGCGTACCGCGCCGTCGATCCGGTTCGGTTGCGATTATCCTACAAGTGAGTATCGAATTCCCAATGCCAGCAATTTTTGAGCTTCCGATCTGGGGCTACGTCCTGGTAACCCTGGTTCTGACCCATGTCACCATTATCGGTGTCACGGTGTACCTGCACCGGCATCAGGCACACCGGGCGCTGGATCTTCATCCGGCGGTGGCACATTTTTTCCGCTTCTGGCTGTGGCTGACCACGGGGATGGCTACCCGCGAGTGGGTGGCCGTGCACCGCAAGCATCACGCCAAGTGCGAGACCGAGGCGGACCCCCATTCGCCGCAGGTGCTCGGCCTGCGCAAGGTTCTCTGGGAAGGGGCGGAGCTCTACCGGGCGGCGGCTGCCGACCGGCAGACCCTGGCGGACTATGGTCACGGCACGCCGGACGACTGGCTGGAGCGGCGCATCTACGGGGCGCACAGCAATTACGGCCCTACCCTGATGGCTCTGATCAACCTGGCGCTGTTCGGCCCCATCGGCCTGTCCATATGGGCGGTGCAGATGCTGTGGATTCCGTTCTGGGCCGCCGGTGTGGTTAACGGCGTGGGTCACGCCCTGGGCTACCGCAACTTCGAGCCGGTGGATGCCTCCACCAACGTGAGCCCGCTCGGCATCGTCATCGGCGGCGAGGAACTCCACAACAATCACCATGCCTTCGCCAGTTCTGCGAAGTTCGCGACGCGGCCGGGGGAGTTCGATATCGGCTGGATGTACATCCGCGGACTTCAGGCGATCGGCCTCGCG
>JASFMS010000159.1:0-5474 GCA_050117435.1 Ectothiorhodospiraceae bacterium
AAGCGGAGCGATGAGTAATGAGCAATGAGGACTGAGGGTCCTTGAAAGAGTCGTCCGCCAGCTGCGAGCGCCGCAACTCCTGCCGATGCCGGGGTCGATGGGCATCGCTGTCGCTCTGCCCATCCTACGGTGCTGCCGCGGCGGCGGTTACCTTGCCCGGTAGGATGGGCAGAACGCAGTGATGCCCATCATTCTCCCGGCTCCACACAGTCCACATTGCTCGGCACACAGTCCTCTGCCCTGCGGGCAGCTCAAACCTCCCGCGTGGCCCGAAATTCGACGTCGGGCCAGCGTTCCTGAGTCAGCTGCAGATTGACCCTGGACGGGGCGATATAGGTGAGGTTGCCGCCGATATCCAGGGCCAGGTTGTCGGCGTTCTTTGCCTTGAACTCCTCCAGCTTGCGGCCGTCGTCGCAGTAGACCCAGCGGGCGGTGGAGACGTTCACCGGCTCGAAGAGGCAGTCGACGCCGTATTCGTTCTTCAACCGGAAGGCCACCACGTCGAACTGGAGCACGCCCACCGCGCCCACGATGATGTCGTTGCGATTGATAGGCCGCAGCAGCTGCGACGCACCCTCTTCGCACAATTGCTCAACACCCTTCTGCAAGGCCTTCAGCCGCATGGGATCCTTCAGCACCGCGCGGCGGAACAACTCCGGCGCGAAGTTGGGAATCCCCGCGAACTTCAGGTCCTCGCCTTCGGTGAAGGTGTCCCCGATCTGAATGGTGCCGTGGTTGTGCAGACCGATGATGTCGCCTGGGTACGCCTCCTCCACGTGTTCACGGTCGGAGGCCAGGAACGTTATCGCGTTGGCGATCTTCACATCCTTGCCGATACGCACGTGGCGCATCTTCATCCCCTTGTGGTAGACACCCGAGCACACGCGCATGAAGGCGACGCGATCCCGGTGATTCGGGTCCATGTTCGCCTGGATCTTGAACACGAACCCGGAGAACGTTTCCTCCTCCGGGGAAACAACCCGGGAATCCGTCTCCCGCGGCTGGGGCGGCGGGGCGTGCTCCACGAACCGGTCCAACAGCTCGCGAATGCCGAAATTGTTGATCGCCGAACCGAAGAACACGGGCGTGAGCTCACCCCGAAGATAGGCGTCGACGTCGAATTCGTTGCTGGCCTCGCGGATCAGCTCCACTTCCTCGCGGAGCTGCTCGGCCTGGCCGCCCAGCAGCTCGTCCAGCCGCGGATTGTCCAGACCTTCCACGGTCTCTCCCTCAAGCGCCTTGCCGCTGTGGGTGGCACTGAAGAGATGAACGCGGTCATCCAGGAGGTGGAACACGCCGCGGAACGACTTGCCCATACCGATGGGCCACGTCACCGGCGCACAGCGGATCTTCAACACCTCTTCCACCTCGTCCATGAGCTCCACCGGATCACGCCCCTCGCGGTCGAGCTTGTTCATGAACGTCATGATGGGCGTATCGCGGAGCCGGCAGACCTCCATGAGCTTGATGGTCCGATCCTCTACGCCCTTGGCGCTGTCGATCACCATCAGCGCCGAGTCCACGGCCGTGAGCGTGCGGTAGGTGTCCTCGGAAAAGTCCTCGTGCCCGGGTGTGTCCAACAGGTTGACGATGCGGTCCCGGTACGGGAACTGCATCACCGAGGAAGTCACCGAAATGCCGCGCTGTTTCTCCAGCTCCATCCAGTCGGAGGTGGCATGACGCGCGGCCTTGCGCCCCTTGACCGTGCCGGCGAGCTGGATCGCGCCTCCATAGAGGAGGAGTTTTTCGGTCACCGTGGTCTTACCGGCGTCGGGATGTGAAATAATGGCGAACGTGCGCCGTCGCGCCACTTCGCGGGTGAACTCACTCATGAAAACCTGCCAGGGATTCGGCGGACTGATTGCAGAAGGCGCCTGAGTATACTAAGCCGCTCACTGACATTGCCAGCATTGCGCCATGTCTCCAGGAGTCTGAGGGGCTTGCCCGAGCGTGTACCATGGCCGCCAGCGACCGAAGACCGGCCGCTCCGGAGGGGCGAATGTTTAACGAGCTTGCGCCGTACTGGCAGCGAAAACGCCTCGAGGAGATGTCCCACGAGGAGTGGGAAGCGCTCTGCGACGGCTGCGGCAAATGCTGCCTGCACAAGCTCCACGACGAGGATACCGGCGAGTACTATTACACGGACGTCGCGTGCCGCCTGCTGGACGGACACTCCTGCCGATGCCGGGACTATCCCCGCCGCCGGGAATTCGTTCCGGACTGCCAGAGCCTGACCCCGGAGAACCTGGCGCGGTTCGACTGGCTGCCGCACAGCTGCGCGTACCGCATGCTCGCCGAGGGCCGCGATCTGGCATGGTGGCACCCGCTGGTCTCCGGAGACCCGGAAACCGTGCACCTGGCCGGCGTGTCCGTGCGCGGACGGACCATTGCAGAAACCACGCTGGGCGACGACGAGGAGCTAGAGGACCGGATCGTCGACCACTTCGGGCCCGGTGGAGGCCCCTGAACGCAACCCTGTATGCCCATGACCGAACCTGGAACCTACCCACTGCTGGAATCCATCGACGAGCCCGCCGACCTGAGGGATCTGCCGGAATCGCAGCTCACGCGGGTCTGCGACCAGCTGCGCGATTACCTGCTGCAGAGCGTCGCGCGCAGCGGCGGTCACCTCGCCGCCGGGCTGGGCGTCGTTGAGCTCACCGTTGCCCTGCACTATGTGTTCAACACACCCGACGACCGCATCGTCTGGGATGTCGGACACCAGTGCTATCCACACAAGATTCTCACCGGCCGGCGGCGGGAGATCCGCACGGTTCGCAAGCGCGGCGGCCTGGCCGGTTTTCCCAAGCGCGCCGAGAGCCCCTATGACACCTTCGGCGTCGGCCATTCCAGCACCTCCATCAGCGCGGCGCTGGGCATGGCGCTGGCGGCCCGGGGTCAGGGGCTGGACCGCAAGGTCTGTGCGGTGATCGGCGACGGCGGCATGACCGCCGGCGAGGCCTTCGAGGCGCTCAACCACGCCGGCGACGAGCGCCCCGATCTGCTGGTCATCCTCAACGACAACGAGATGTCCATCTCCGAGAACGTTGGCGCCCTATCCCACTATTTCGCCCGGCTGCTCTCCGGCAGTGTCTATTCGAACCTGCGGCGGGAGGGAAAGCGGGTGCTGGAGCACATGCCGCCGCCCATGTGGGAGCTGGCGAAGCGCGCCGAGGAACACATGAAGGGTATGCTGGTTCCCGGCACCATCTTCGAGGAGCTGGGCTTCCAGTATTTCGGCCCCATCGACGGCCACGACGTGGACCGGCTGGTCACCACCCTGCATCGGCTGCGTCAGCAGAGCGGTCCACGCCTGCTGCATATCGTCACGCGAAAGGGCAAGGGCTACCCCCGGGCCGAGGAAAATCCCATTGCCTACCACGGCGTAAAGGCATTCGATCCGGCCAAGGGCCTGGTGAAGTCAGCTGCATCCGGTGCGCCCACCTACACCGAGGTCTTCGGCGGCTGGCTCTGTGACATGGCGGAGCAGGACAGCCGTCTGTGGGGCATAACGCCCGCCATGCGGGAAGGGTCCGGGCTGGTGGAGTTCGCCCGGCGCTTTCCCGAGCGCTATCTGGACGTAGGCATCGCCGAGCAGCACAGCGTGACCGTCGCGGGCGGCCTCGCCTGCGAGGGGGAAAAGCCCGTGCTCGCCATCTACTCCACTTTCCTGCAACGGGGCTACGACCAGCTCATACACGACATCGCGCTGCAGAAGCTGCCGGTACTCTTCGCCATCGACCGCGCGGGTATCGTCGGGCCGGACGGCCCCACTCACAACGGCAGCTTCGATCTCAGCTATCTGCGCTGCATCCCCGACATGGTGGTAATGGCACCGGCGGACGAAAACGAATGCCGCCAGATGCTCTACACGGGGTTTCAGCATGATGGCCCCGCAGCGGTGCGGTACCCGCGGGGCAAGGGGCCGGGAACAGACGTCCAGCCGGAAATGCAGTCTCTGGAAATCGGTCGCGGAGAAATCCGGCGGCGCGGCGGAAAAATCGCGTTTCTCGCATTCGGCAGCATGGTCGCACCCGCCCTGGAAGCCGCCGAAGCGCTGGACGCGACCGTGGCGAACATGCGGTTCGTCAAGCCCCTGGATGCGGCACTGGTGCGAGAGCTGGCAGCCACCCACGACGTGCTGGTCAGCGTGGAGGAAAACGTGCTGGCCGGCGGCGCCGGCGCGGCCGTTTCGGAATGCCTGGCCGGCGAGGACGCGCCCCCGCTGATCATGCTCGGCCTGCCCGACCGCTTCACCGACTACGGCGAACGCGACGAATTGCTGGAGGCGCTGGAGCTGGACGGCAAGGGTATTCTCAGGCAGGTCAGGCAACGGCTGGAAACGGTCGGCGCGGGCGGCTGACCGCCGTCACCGCGCCGTTATCCGTCGCCCATTCAGACGTTGGCGTCCACGAACTGCTTCAGCTGCGCCTTGGAGACGGCGCCAACCTTGGTGTCCTCGACCTTGCCGCCCTTGAACAGCAGCAGCGTGGGAATGCCGCGGATGCCGTACTTCGGGGCAGTATCAGGGTTGTCGTCCACGTTAACCTTGCAGACTTTCAAACGGTCACCGTATTCGTCGGCGACCTCCTCGAGCACGGGCGCGATCATCTTGCAGGGGCCGCACCATTCCGCCCAGAAGTCCACCAGCACGGGGCCGTCGGAATTGAGGACCTCGTCTTCGAAATTCGCGTCGGCGACGTTTACGATGTTTTCGCTCATCTTGGCTCCTCTGCGCTTGCTGTATCCGGATTTCGCGCAGACGATAGACCGCCGCCGGCCACCTGTACAATCGATTATTCCTAGTCAGGCGATTGTCCGGATCGATCAACAAAGGGAATCTCCGGAGACGTGATCGATACGCCCCCGACAAACCGCTTCATCGAACGCCGTGTCGAACCCCGCGTCACGCTTCGTCAGTCCGTGGAGGTCCAGGACGCCGCCACGTCCGAGCCCCTGGGCCGGCTGCTGAACCTCTCGCGCACCGGTTTCATGCTTCTCTCGCCTGTCCACGTCACGCCGGGCCGCGAGCTGCGGCTGGCCCTTCGCCTGCCGGGAGAACAGCCCGTAGAGCTCCATGCCACCTGCATGTGGTGCCAGCGTTCGAGCTATTCCGAAACCTTCGGGGCGGGATTCAGCCTGCAATCACCCTCGCCCGCCGCCGCCCGCCTGATCGCCAAGCTGTTGGACGCCCCGGACTGAATCGGACACGGCTCGTGAGGCGGTTCGGCTTGTCCTTGACGGCGGTCAAACCACCAACGGCCCTGCCGGTCTAGAGTGCCCACCCGAATCCGCTGCTGGAAACGGGGGAACAATGGAGCTGGTTTGTCCGGCCGGGTCCCTGCCGGCCCTCAAGGCCGCCGTGCAGGAAGGCGCCGACGCGGTGTACGTCGGCTTTCACGACGATACCAACGCCCGCCACTTCGCCGGCCTGAACATGGATCGGCGGCGAATGGCCGACGGCATCGCCTACG
>JASFMS010000160.1:0-5469 GCA_050117435.1 Ectothiorhodospiraceae bacterium
GCCGGCATCAAGGAAGTGGTCAACGCCCCCATAATCCACGCCCAGAACATCAAGGACCCGACCCAGGCGGTACGGGTGCTGGAAGGCGGCTACGTGGACATGGTGGGCATGACCCGCGCGCACATCGCCGACCCGCACTTCGTCAACAAGGTGCGTGAGGACCGGGTGGACGAGATCCGCCAGTGCGTGGGGGCCAACTACTGCATCGACCGCCAGTACCAGGGCCTGGACGTACTCTGCATCCAGAACGCCGCGACTTCCCGCGAGCACAAGGGCATGCCCCACATCATCACGAAGACCGAGGGTGCCAGGCGCAAGGTCGTGGTGGTGGGCGGCGGCCCCGGTGGCATGGAGGCGGCGCGGGTGGCCGCCGAGCGCGGTCACGACGTCACCCTGATCGAGAAGCAGGATGCTCTCGGTGGGCAGATCGGCATCGCCGCCCGGGCGCCGCAACGCGACCAGATCGGCGGCATCACGCGCTGGTTCCAGATGGAGCTGGACCGCCTGGGCGTGGACCAGCGCCTGGGCACCACCGCCAGCGCCGAGAGCGTGCTGGCGCTGAATCCGGACATCGTCGTGCTCGCCACCGGCGGCAGCCCGTTCATCGACCAGAGCCCGGAATGGGGCGCATCGGACGGTCTCGTGCTGAGCAGCTGGGACGTCCTGAGCGGGGCGGTGGAGCCCGGGAAAAACGTGCTCATTTACGATCCGCAGTGTGAGTGGTCGGGCATGTCCGTGGCCGATTACTGCGCGGCCAAGGGCTCGCTGGTGGAAATCGTCACCGACGACGTCAAGCCGGGCCTCGGGGCCGGCGGCACCACCTTCCCCACCTTCTACCGCAGCCTCTACGAGAAGGAGGTGGTGATGTCCTCCGATCTTGTTCTGGAGAAGGTCTATGCCGAGGGCGACAAGCGCGTGGCCGTGCTGAAGAACGAGTACACCGAGCAGCTCGAGGAGCGGCTGGTGGATCAGATCATCGTCGAGAACGGCGTGCGTCCCGACGAGGCGCTGTACTACGCCCTCAAGCCCGATTCCCGGAACCTGGGTCAGGTGGACGTCCACGCCCTGTTCAACGACCGGCCCCAGCCGTCGTTGAGCGAGGCTGGCGACGGCTATCTGTTGTTCCGCATCGGCGACTGCGTGTCCCAGCGCAACGCCCACGCGGCCATCTACGACGCCTTGCGCATCTGCAAGGACTTTTGATGGCGGCCCGGTGCATCCGGGCGGTGGCGCTGACAATGACGGGTAAGTAACGATGATTGACTGGCTGCTCCCAACGCTCCTGGCCGCGGCGCTGGTCCTCTGGACCATCGGCGCGGTCCGCCGCATCCGCCTCTGGCGCCAGGGCCGACCGGAGCCGGTGAGCCTGGTTCGCGGGCTGCTTTCGATCCCGCGCCGCTACCTGGTGGACCTGCACCACGTGGTGGATCGGGACAAGTACATCTCCAACACCCACGTGGCCACCGCCGGCGGGTTCGTCGCCTCCATGGTGCTGATCCTGCTGGTACATCTCCTCGGACTGGACAGCGCCGTGCTCGCCTGGGCGCTGCTGGCGGCGCTGGCGACCATGGCCACCGGCGCGGTGTTCGTGGCAAAGCGCCGCATGGACCCGCCGGCCCGGCTCTCCCGAGGGCCCTGGATGCGCCTGCCCAAGAGCCTGCTCACCTTTGCCGGAGCGTTCTTCCTGATCACCCTGCCCGCCGCCGGCGTGCTTCCCGAGGGAACCGGCAGCTGGATCCTGGCGGCGGTTCTGCTTGTGGCCTGCGGCCTGGGTCTCGCGGAGATGCTCTTCGGCATGACCTGGGGCGGGCCCATGAAGCACGCCTTCGCCGGTGCCCTGCACCTGGGCCTGCACCGGCGCCCGGAACGTTTCGGCGGCAGCCGCTCCACCGGCCTCAAGCCCGTGGACCTGGAGGCGAACAAGCTGGGCGTCGAGAAGCCCTCCGATTTCAAATGGAATCAGCTGCTCGGCTTCGATGCCTGCGTGCAGTGCGGACGGTGTCAGGAGGCCTGCCCGGCGTTCGCCTCCGGCCAGCCGCTGAACCCGAAGAAGCTCATTCAGGACATGGTGGTGGGCATGGCCGGCGGCACCGACGCCGGTTACGCCGGCAGCGGCTACCCGGGCATCGACGTGGGCCGGCATTCCGGCGCCCCGGACAAGCCCATCGTCCAGCAGCTGGTGGACGCGGAAACCCTGTGGTCCTGCACCACCTGCCGCGCCTGCGTCGAGGAATGCCCCATGTTCATCGAGCATGTGGACGCCATCGTCGACATGCGCCGGTTCGTCACCATGGAGCGCGGCGAGACCCCCGGCAAGGGCGCCGAGGTGCTGGAGAACCTGGCGGGCGCCGACAATCCCGGCGGCCACAACCCCGCCAGCCGCAGCCACTGGTCCACCGACCTGGAGCTGCCGCGGCTGGCCGAGGTCGGCGGAGCGGACGTGCTCTTCTGGGTGGGCGACGGCGCCTTCGACATGCGCTATCAGCGCACGCTGCGGGCCTGTATCAAGCTGCTGCGCGCGGCGGGCGTGGATTTCGCCGTCCTCGGCGACGAGGAGATGGACTGCGGGGACGTGGCGCGGCGCCTTGGTGACGACGCGACCTTCCAGCGCCTGGCGAAGGGGAACATCGACACCCTGGCGAAGTACCGGTTCAACCGCATCGTCACGCCGGACCCTCACGCCTTCCACTGCCTCGCCAACGAATACGCAGACCTCGGCGGCCGCTACGACGTGAAGCACCACACCACCTTCCTGGCGGAGCTGGTGCAGCAGGGGCGGCTGCGGCTCGGCAGTCACGGCTACGAATCCGTCACCTACCACGATCCCTGCTACCTGGGCCGCTACAACGGCGAGTACGAGTCGCCCCGGGAGCTGCTGCGCCGACTGGGCGGTGAGCTCCGGGAGATGCAGCGTTCCGGCTATCGCTCGCGCTGTTGCGGCGGCGGCGGCGGGGCGCCCATCACGGATATACCGGGCAAGAAACGCATCCCGGATATCCGCATCGAGGATGCCCGGGAGACCGGCGCCGCGGTGGTGGCCGTGGGTTGCCCCCAGTGCACCGCCATGCTGGAGGGCGTAGTGGATCCCCGGCCGGCCATCAAGGACATTGCCGAGCTCATGGCCGACGCCCTGGAAGCGCCGGCGCCGGGGGAGACGGTAGCGCCCGCTGCCGCGAAAGAGGAGATGACGGCATGAACGATATCCTGCGCCGGAACCCCCGGGCGGAGTGGCTCGCCCGCAATCGCCTGCACCCGGAGCATGCCGCGACCACCGGGCCGACCCGGGGCCCCACGGGGCTGATACGCCGCAACCCTCACGCGGTGGGATTCATCGGCCCCAACGGCGTGAAGCGCATCGATCGCAGCGCCGCGCCGGGCGGTGGCACCGGCCTTCCCGTGCGCCGCCGGCAGGCCGCCGCCGAGCCCGAGCGGCCGCTGCACCGCGTCGCCGAACCGACGTTCCTGGTGGCCGTGGTGCCGGAGATGGTCGGCGGGCGGCTCACCAGCCACGACCTCGACGTTCTGGGTCAGGCGCAGCAGCTCGCGGCCCGCGAGGACGAGCAGGGCGCCGTAGTGGCCGTGATCTTCGGCGAGCACAAGGACACCACGCTGGCGGAGGCTGGCGTGGACCGCCTCCTCCATCTCCCCGGCGACGCCTTTTCCGGTTACGTGCCCGAGGCGCGGCTGCAGGCGTTGCTGGCCGCCGAGAGCGAGCTGCAGCCGGCGCACTGGCTGTTCCCCGACGGCCCCAACGGCACCGGCGAGCTGGGACGCCGTTTTGCCGCGCGCCTGGGTGAGCGTCCGGCCACCGCGGCCTGGCGGGTGGATGGGGAAAACACCGTCAGCCGCGCCGACAGCGGGCGCCAGGACATTCACCGGCAGACGCCGCGGCTGCTGCTGTTGGCCGCCGAGTGCGCGGACCCGGTAAGCGAGACCCGGCACGAGGTACTGCCGCTGACGCTGCAGCCCCTGTCCGAGACCGCCGACAACCGGCTGGTGGACGACGGCCTGCTGGACGTGGACCCCAACGCCGTGCCGCTGGAAGAGGCGGAGTTCATCTTCTCCGGCGGCAACGGGGTGAAGGACTGGAAACTCTTCCACAGCACCGCCGCTGCCCTGGGTGCTACCGAGGGGGCCAGCCGCGTCGCCGTGGATGATGGGCACATGCCCCGGTCCCGCCAGGTGGGCGCCACCGGCCGCATCGTCACCGCCCGGGTCTACGTGGCCGTGGGCATATCCGGGGCCATCCAGCACCTGCAGGGCATCGGCCGCTGCGACAAGGTGGTGGCCGTGAACATGGACCCGGATTGCGACATGATCAAACGCGCCGATCTCAGCGTCATCGGCAACAGCAGCGACATCATGCGGGCGCTTGCCGAGCGCATGGCCGGGCAGGCTGACGGGGAGGTGGAACGGGATGCAGCCTGAAGGCCTCTCTATCGCCGTTCTCGTGTCCGTCGGCCGGCATCCGGCGTCCACCCGCCCGCGGCGGTCGGACCAGGACGCCCGCGCCGTGGAGCTGGCGCTGCGGCTGGGCGTCCAGCCCGCGCTGGTGCACGCGGGAAGCACTGCCGAGGAGCAGGCCCTGCGCTCCTATCTCGGGATGGGACCGGAGGTGCTGACCGTACTGGAGCAGCCGCCGGAAAGTGATCCGGTGCCGGCGCTGGCGGATCATGTCGGCAACCTGGGCGTGAATGCGGTGCTCACCGGCGTACAAGCGGAAAGCGGCGAAGGCTCGGGCATGACGCCTTATGTTATCGCCGAGCGCCTCGGCTGGCCGCTGGTGACGGGGATTGTCGACATCGTCCACGTCGCCGCCGGTACCGCCACGCTGCTCCAGGCCCTGCCACGGGGGCAGCGCCGCCAGATCCGCGTGACCGTTCCGTTCGTGGCGAGCGTGGACAAAGCGGCCGCGGCGCCGCGCCAGAGTGCTTTTGGCCGCGCCCGCCGCGGCGAAATCCGCAGCCAGCCCGCCGCGGTGACGCTGGACGAGCAGCGCAGCGGCTGGGATTTCGAGGCCGCGCGCAAGCGCCCCAAACGGCTGAAGATCGTCAAGGCCAAGACCGCCGCCGAGCGGATGAAGGCGGCCACCGCCAAAGCTCAGTCCGAGGGCGGCCAGGTGATCCGCGGGGTTTCGCCGGAGGAGGGCGCCGAGGCGATACTCAAGCTGCTGGCCGACGAGGGCGTGCTGCGCCGCTGATCTCTCCCCCTTCCCCGCCGACAATGCGACTGTCGGCGGGGTTGCGGTTCCCGCCTCTTCCCTTGTCCTTCCTTCTTCTACACCAATCGGGCCAGTACGGGCGCTCTATACCCCCTGAAGCGCCTGAGGCCATAGGGTTTGAGACGTGGCCGCCATGCCGCCCTGCGGCGAGCGACGCGGCGCCGGCTCCGGGAGGATTTGATGAGCTTTTCCAGCGGAGTCCCGTATATCGAGGCAGCGACCCGTCGCAACGACGTGATGCTGGCGGG
>JASFMS010000161.1:0-5466 GCA_050117435.1 Ectothiorhodospiraceae bacterium
CCGTCGAGGTGGCGGACGAACACCTGTTTTCGGACCTGAATCTGGCACGCGCGATTGCCAGTCAGAAGTGGCTGCGGCGCTTCGGGGAGCGCCACCGTGGGCTGATTCGCCTGGAAGTCGGCGCCATCGCCACCAACGACTTCCCCAACGTCCCGTCCTCGCTGCGTTTCTTCGCCGGCGGCGATCAGAGCGTGCGCGGTTACGAGTACCGTTCTCTCGCGCCGCGCAACGACGCCGGTGAACTGCTGGGCGGCCGGTACCTGACCACGGGCAGCGTGGAGTACGACTACGAGTTCATTCCCAAGTGGCGGTTCGCGCTCTTCACGGACGCCGGCAACGCCTATGACGACCTGGCCGAACCGTTGAAGGTGGGCTCCGGTTTCGGCATCCACTGGGTTTCGCCGGTCGGCCCCATCCGCCTCGACCTGGCCTGGGCCGTTAGCGAGCCGGGTAACCCTTTTCGCTTCCATATCTCCATGGGGCCGCCGTTGTGATTCGACGGCTGCTGCTAGCCTTCGCGCTGACGCTGACCGCACTGTTTGCGATCGTCGCCGGACTGCTTTCGACGACCTCGGGTATGCGCTGGCTCGCGGCACGGGCCAGCGCATACGAGCCGCGGTTGAGCATCACCGTTGTCGATGGCAACGCCTGGCGGGGACTGTCCGTGGCCGACCTGAAATGGAGCGACCACGGTCTGCACATTCGCATTCCCCGCGCCGAGTTTCGCTGGCGTCCTCTGTGCCTGCTGGATGGGGAGCTGTGCATCGACAGGGTGGCCGCTTCGGGCGCCAGAATCGATCTCCCGGACTCGGGTGAAGCCGCCTCCGAGGCACAGTCGCCGACATCGCCGCCGCAGCGCATCGTTCTGCCCGTGGGAATACGCCTCGGTTCGCTGCGGGTTCGGGATGCCGAGCTGCGAACCGGCTCGACCACGGTGGCCGTCAACGACCTGCGGGGGAGAGCGGATTTCTATGGCAGCCACCTGCGCGTGGAGCGGCTGCGCGTGAGTGGAGTGGATGTCGAGTTGCCGGAGGCGTCCGAGGAGGCGACGAATACCGCCGGAGAGCCTGGGAAGACGCCGGTGAAACTCCCGACGGTCATGCTTCCGGTGGACCTGGATCTGAGCGACTTCCGGCTGGAGCAGGCAGTGGTGAGTCGCGGCGGCCAGAGCTGGAGCCTGGACGAGCTCTCCACCAGCGCCTCCTGGCGGGGTAGCCGTCTCGACCTGGATCGTTTGCGCATTCGTAGCCCCCGGGGGCGGGCAAGTCTCCGTGGCGATGTGGACCTGGCGGGGGACTATCCGCTGAACCTGAGCCTTGACGCCTACGTTCCCGACGCCGCGCAGGGACAGGATGCCCATTTCACCGTGGAGCTGTCCGACTCCGTGGCGAGCCTCAAGGCCCGCGTGGATATCCGACAGCCACTCGCGGCCACTGTAAACGCCGAGGCCAAGCCGCTGGCGCAAGGACTGCCCTACCAGCTTCACGTGAACGTCCCCGCGATCGGCTACCCGCTGCCGGACGGCAACCAGATCGGCGTGTCCCAACTGGAGGCGGGCGCCTCCGGCGACCTGCAGGGATACCACTTCACCGCGTCTGCCGCCGTGGGCGGTGCAGACATACCCCAGGGGGATTGGTCCGTTGCGGGATCCGGCGACTGGTCGGCGGTTCGGATCGATTCGCTGGTGGGCCGGACGTTGGGCGGACGGCTGGATGCCAACGGCCGGGTGGCCTGGCAGGACGGACTGAAGTGGAGCGCCGCGCTGAAGGTCGCGGGCATCGATCCCGGCCGGTACCGGAAGGATCTACCGGGCGAAATCAGTGGCGAGGTTTCCACATCCGGCGGTGCCGCCGACGGCAAGGTTCAGTTCACCGTGGATGTCGCCGGCATCCGCGGTCGCCTTCGAGGGTACGACGTGGCCGCTTCCGGCAGCGTCGAGCGGGGCGCCGATGATGCCTGGCACTTCCGGAAGGTGGATCTGCGCAGCGGCCCGAACCGGCTGCAGGCCGGGGGTAGCCTTAGCAACGGAGCCTGGGACGCCACGGCCAGTCTCGACCTGCCGGAGCTCAATGCGCTCTGGCCGGGGCTGGGGGGGCAGCTTAACGGTCGGCTGGCAGTGAGTGGCCCCATGACGGAGCCCGATGTGACTGTGGACCTGAGCGGTCGTGAAGTGAGCTACAACGACGTCGCCGTGGGCAGTCTCGGAGTGAAGGGGCGCATCGCCGGGCTGTTGCAGGCGCCGAGTGAATTCACCCTGAAGGCCGAAGCTCTCAGCAGCGGGGATCGGGACCTTGGTTCCGTGGTCATGCGGGCGAGCGGCACCGTGGGCAGTCACAGTGTCAGCCTTGACGCCCGGGGAGGGCCCCTCTCCGGGCGGCTCGGGATCCGCGGCGGGCTGGAGGCGGACACCACGGCCTGGAACGGGCGGCTCACGAAAGGTGAGCTGGACCTGCCAGACGGCACGTGGCGTCTGGATGCCCCCGTGCGCGTTGCGTGGGAGCCCGAGCAGCGCCGGCTGCGTATCGCCGGGCACTGCTGGCAACGTTCGGACGCCAGCCTGTGTTCGGACGATCCCCTGCTGGCTGGTCCCGCCGTGCTGCAGGCGCGATTGACGCTGAAGGGGTATCAGCTGTCCTGGCTGCAACCGTGGATGCCGGAGGGGCTGTCGGCACAAGGCCCGCTGGGCGCCGACATAACAGCGCGATGGTCCGGCAAGGGACTGCCAGCCGCCGACGTGCGTGTGAACAGCGATGGCGGCCGGCTCACCCTCGCGACGGACCCCGAGCGGGAAGATCTTGATCTGCCGTTCCGAAGCCTGGAACTCCAGGCGCGGCTTCGGCCCGAACGGGCCAGCGCCCGATTCCGGCTGGAGTCGCAGGCCATCGGGACCGCCGCGGCGGAGTTGAACCTGGATCCGCGCACGAACCCGCGCACGCTTGACGGCAAGGTCAGCGTATCCGGCTTCGGATTGGCGGTACTGGCACCGTTTTTCCCGAAGCTGCGCTCCCTGGAGGGGGAGGTGGCGGCGGACGGGACCATCGGTGGGACCCTGCGAGAGCCGTCCCTGAAGGGCACGTTGACCCTGAGCGACGCACAGGTGGGGCTGACCGGCTCGCCCATGGAGTTCCGGGATATCAACCTCGAGGCCACCCTGCGGGGCAACGAAGTGGAGCTCACCGGCGGCTTCCGCAGCGGCGCCGGCAAGGCCAACGTCGGCGGCACGGCGAGCTGGCAGGACGGACCTCACGCCACCATTGCCATCGTCGGCGACGGCCTCGCGGTGGCCTATCCCCCGATCGTGGATGTCAACGTCAGTCCCGCGGTCACCCTGACGGTCGTTCCCGGCGAGGTGGCCGTCAACGGCCGGGTGAACATACCGTCGGGAAGGCTCAAGCTGGAGAAACTTCCCGACCAGGCGGTGCCCTATTCCGAGGACGTGGTCGTGGTCAACAAGAACGAACCGGCGCCCACCGAGAGCCAGCCCTGGCAGATCACGACCAATATCTACCTCGTGCTCGGTGACAAGGTGCGCTTTGAAGGGCTGGGGGCGCAGGGGCGGCTCACCGGCTCACTCAAGCTGCGCCAGATCGGCGCCGGCGGTGCGGAAGCCAACGGCGATATTGCACTGGAGGACGGCCGTTTCGAGGCCTACGGGACGAAGCTGGAAATCCGCCGGGGGCGGCTGATCTTCGCCGGCCCGGTGAGCCTGCCCCAGGTGGACATCGAGGCCGTGCGCGAGGTGGAAAACGTGACCGTTGGTCTGCGGGTCAGTGGCCGTGCCGACCAGCCGGAGGTGACGCTTTTCTCCGAGCCGAGCATGCCGCAGCAGCAGATACTGACCTATCTCATCACCGGACGCCCGCCGGGGGCCGGCACTCCGGGGAAGGATGCCGCCATGGCCCAGGCGGCCCTGTCGCTGGGCGTATTGGGCGGCCGGCAAGTCGGGGAGAAAGTGGCTCAGGAGTTGGGGGTGGAGGATTTCCAGCTGGAGACCGCCGGTCAGGGCGAGGAGTCCCAGGTCGCGGTCAGCGGCTATATCGCCCCCAATCTGATGGTGCGCTACGGGGTGGGCGTCTTTCAGCCGGAGAACACCATCACGCTGCGCTACTACCTGAGGAAGAACCTCTACATGGAGGCGGTGAGCGGTCTCAGCAGCGCGTTGGACATCTTCTATTCGTTTGATTTTTAAAGAAAGGTCTGAGGGCTGAAGGGCTAAAGGACTGAGTGTGTGGGCTGCGGAGCAGTGGCAAGGGGGTGCGGATGGTCGGGTGCACACTGTCCGTGGGGTAGGTTGCAGAAAACGCGTCAATCCGGATCCGTCTGTCGCTCAATCTTCATGCGGCTCGGGGGCTTCGGGCGCGCTTCACCCCCTTTCATCCGTGGCTGATCGCGCCCCGGCCGTTTTCGCTGGCGCGGTCTGCCGGGCGCGGGTGGCCGCCCGGGTCGCGAGGTACAGGCCGGCCAGGATGAGTGCGCCGCCGACGGCGTGGAATGCCACGAGGCGTTCGCCGAGGAACGCCCAGGCGAGTGCCGCCGCGAAGACCGGCAGCAGATAGATGAACATGGCGGATCGGGCGGGGCCGACGCGTCTGACTCCCGCGTTCCAGAAGGAATACGCGAGAATGCCCGGGAAGACAGCGACGTAGAGGAACGGCGCCGCCAGCGCGGGGCGCATGGCGAACCCGCCGTGGACGGCGAGATCCAGCAGGTAGAACGGCAGGATGACGACCAGGCCGAAGGCGATCTGGACCGTGAGAAAGGCCAGCGGGTCCAGGGGCACGGCCTGACGCCGCAGCAGCACCGAGAACAGCCCCCAGCAGGACACCGCCGCCACCATTATCAGGTCGCCGGGCTGGAATGACAGACCGGCGAATGTCTGCCAGCTACCCTGGCCGACGATCACAAGCATGCCCGAGAGGGCGACGCCGATGCCCAGAGCCTGAACCGGGACCACCCGCTGGCCGAGAATGATACGCGCGAGGAGGGTGACCACCACCGGCATGGTCGAGTTGATCAGGGCAATGTTGACGGCCGTGGTTGTCTGGGCCGCCAGGTAGAGCAGGGTGTTGAACGCGCCGACGCTCAGGCCCGCCAGGATCGCCATCGACCCCCAGCGCTCCCGGATCACGCTGCGCTGCTGCATCACGCGCGGAAGGCCGACGGGGGCGACGATCGCCAGTGCGATCATCCAGCGCCAGAATGACAGTGCCAGCGGCGGGATGTCGCCGACCACGCCCCGGGCGACTACAGCATTACCCGCCCAGAACAGGGCGGTGAGCGTGAGTCCGCCGTATGCGAGCCATTCGGAGCCGTGTCGGTGTTCGCTTTGGTTCATTCTGCTCACGTTCGGCAAGAGGCGCGGATCACAAACGGCGGCAGACTTCCGCCACCGAGCGGCGCAGCCATTGGTGGGCCGGGTCCGAATCGGCGCCGGTGTGCCAGAACTGTCCCACGTGGGCTTCGCCC
>JASFMS010000162.1:0-5443 GCA_050117435.1 Ectothiorhodospiraceae bacterium
CGCGTTCGCCGCCCTGCGCCGGGAAATGGACGCTCGGCTGATCATTCTCGGGGAGGGCAGTCGTCGCAGCGAACTGGAGGGGTTGGCACGGCGGCTGGGCATAGACGGCGCCGTCGACATGCCGGGCTTTGTGCGCAATCCCGCCGCCCATGTGCGCCGGGCGAATGTATTCGCGTTGAGTTCGGCGTGGGAGGGGTTCGGCAACGTCCTGGTGGAGGCGCTTGCCGTGGGTACGCCGGTGGTGTCCACGGACTGTCGCAGCGGGCCCTCCGAGATTCTCGACAGCGGCCGCTACGGTGATCTGGTGCCGGTGGGAGACAGTGCTGCATTGGCCCGCGCGCTGGCGCATAACCTGCGCGGCCCGCGTAGGCACATTGAACCGCAAGCCATCGACAGGTTTCGGGCCGAGCACTGCGCCGAGCAGTACCTGGAATGCATGGGCATGTTGAGTCCCGCCTAGGAGTCTGGGCGGTAGAAATCCAGGGGTGCCCCAGGGAGTTGAAGGCTGACGTGAACGGCTCGCAGAAGAGCACTTCTCCACGCCCGGATCTGGCCATATTCATGGCAACCTCCGGGCACAGCGGCGTGGACCGTGTCGTGCAGCGGCTGGTGCCGGCGGTGGCGGCTCGTGGACTGCGGGTGGACCTGCTTGGGGTGGAAGGCCACGGACCGCGTCTGGAGCCGTTGCCCACCGGTGTGCGCCGGATACCGCTCAATGCGCGGCATACGCTGACCAGCCTTCCCGCGCTGGTTCGCTATCTGCGACGCGAGCGTCCCCGCGCCCTGCTCAGCGACAAGGACAAGGTCAACCGCGCTGCTCTGCTGGCACGGGCGCTCGCGGGCACCGATACGCGGGTAGTCGTGCGCAGCGGCAGCCACCTGACAACCGCGCTGGCCCAGCGCGGGGGGCTGGACGCATTGCTTCAGCCCTGGTCGGTGCGGCTTTTCTATCGTTTTGCCGACGGCATCATCACGCCCAGCCGGGACGCCGCAGAGGATCTCGCGGCCATGGGCCGTCTCGCTCCCGGTGGTGTCACCGCCGTACCCAGTCCGGTGGTCAGCGACGAGTTGCTGGCGCGGGCGGCGGAAGAGCCGTCGCATCCATGGTTCGCCGACGGCGGTCCTCCGGTGATTCTCGGGGTGGGCGAGCTCTCCAGCCGCAAGGATTTCAGCACGTTGATCCGCGCCTTCGCCCGGGTGCGCGCCGAACAACCCTGTCGTCTGGTTATCTTCGGCAAAGGTCGGCAGGCCTCTCTGCTAAAGGCGCTGGCCGCCGATCTGGGCGTGGCGGAGGACGTGGATCTGCCCGGCTTCACGGACAACCCCTACGCGCACATGGCGCGCTGCGCCTGCTTTGCCCTGACGTCCACCTGCGAGGGCTCGCCGGTGGTGCTTATCGAAGCCCTGGCCTGTGGGGCGCCGGTGGTGTCCACCGATTGCCCCTCGGGCCCTCGCGAGACCCTGGACGGGGGGCGCTACGGCCGGCTCGTGCCGATGGGCGACGTCGCCGCCGTGGCGGAGGGGCTCCGGGACGCTCTGGCGGGACGGCTGAAGAACCCCGGTCGTGACGCGGTGGAGCCTTTCACGGCGCAGGCCAGTGCCGATGCCTATCTCCGGGCGCTTGGTCTTGTTGCCGGGGAGGCGGATAGCTGATGTGCGGCATCGTCGGGGTATTCCGGCAAAGCGGCGCCGCCGGACGCGGCGCGCTGGAGGCGGCCACGCGGTGTCTGGACCACCGGGGACCCGACGACCGCGGCGTGTTCTGCGAGGGCGCCGTCGGATTCGGTCACACCCGGCTGTCCATCATCGATCTCGCCGGCGGCCACCAGCCGCTGACTGCCGACGACGGCCGGCTGGTGCTCATCGCCAACGGCGAGATCTACAACCACGTGGAACTGCGCCAGGAGCTGGAGGCGCGCGGGCATCGCTTTTCCACCCGCTCGGACTGCGAAGTGCTGCTTCACGCCTACCGGGAGTACGGGGACGACTTCCTCGCTCACGTGCACGGTATGTTCGCCTTCGCACTCTGGGATGCGGGCCGCCAGCGTCTTCTGCTTGCCCGCGACCGGCTGGGCATCAAGCCCCTCTTTGTCCACGAGGGCGCCGACGGCATCGCGTTCGCCTCAGAGCTCAAGGCGCTGCGGCCACTGGTGGGTAAGCCCGAAGTCGACCCCCGGGGGTTGGCGGAATACCTGGCCCATCAGTTCTCCGGCGGCCGGCGCACCATCGCGCGTGGAGCCGAGCGGCTGCTGCCCGGTGAGATCGTGGTCGCGGAGGCGGGTCGCATCGCCCGCCGCTGGCAGTACTGGGATCTGCGCGGTATCGAGAATCGGGACTGCGATTTCGAGACTGCCGCGACGGAGTTTGACGACCTGTTCGATCGGGTGCTCCGCGAGCACCTGCGCTCGGACGTGCCCATCGGCCTGTTCCTCTCCGGCGGCGTGGATTCGGGAACGCTGCTGGGCCGTCTGGCGCACCTGCAGCGCGAGCCCATGGAGGCGTATTCCGTGGGCTTCGCCGAGGCGGACTTTCGCGACGAGCTGCCGCTGGCCCAGCGCATGGCGGACCGCTTCGGCGTGCACCTGAATCCGGTGAGGCCGAGTATGGCGGATCTGCTCACCGCGCTGCCCCAGACCGTCTGGGCCGCGGACGAGCTGATGCGGGATCTGGCCAACATGCCGACGTTGTTGCTGGCCCGGGGGACGGCGGCGCAGCACAAGGTGGTGTTCTCCGGCGAGGGCGGCGACGAGGCCTTTGCCGGATACCGCCGCTACCGGCCGCCAGCGCTGGAGCGCCTGGGGAAAAGGGCCCTGCACCCGGGCAGCGGTGGCTTTCGCACCAGCGAGACGGTGAAGGGTCCCCTTGCGCGGCGACTCTACGGCGGCGATCTGGCGGAGGCGGCACGCCACACACGGGAGCCCTTTGTGCAGGCGTGGCAGGCGGCGCCGGCCCACTGGAGTGACCTGCAGCGCCGGCAGTATGTGGATATCGTCACCGCCCTGCCCGATAACCTGCTGGTGAAGGCGGACCGCATGCTGATGCGCCACGGCGTGGAGGGGCGGGTGCCTTTCGTGGACCATCGGGTGGTGGAGTTCGGATTGTCTCTGCCGGACAGGCTGAAGGTGCGGGACGGTCAGGGGAAATGGTTCCTCAAGCAGTGGGCGTCCCGGTTCCTGGATCGTGACCTGCTTTTCGCGCCCAAGCAGGGATTCCACGTGCCTTTCCGCAGCCGCTTTCCCGCCGCCGACCTGCAGCGGCTGCAGCACCTGCTTCCCGCCCAGCCGGGAGTGCGGGAGTGGTTTCGGGCGGACGCCGTGGGCCGGCTGCTCAGGGACGATGCGCGCCGGGGCCGACTGAGTCAGGTCGCTCTGGCGATACTGCAGTTTGCCCAGTGGCACCACATGTTCGTCCTGGGAGACGGTTCCGCCCCGCCCGCCGGTGTCGGTCCCGTGGATCTGCTGGAGCAGGGCGCATGAGCACGCCGCAGAAGCTCGCCGTGTTTCTCTCTTTCTCCGGTGCCGGCGGCGTCGAGCGGATGGTGCTCAACCTGCTTCCCGGGCTCGTCGCCGGTAGCGCCGAGCCGCTGGCCATCGACCTTGTCGCGGTGAAGGCGGACCGGGTTCCAGTGAGAGAGCTGCCCGAGGGTGTGAGACTGGTGGATATCGGCGTGCGTAGCAGCACCCTGTCGGCGCCCGCCCTGGCCCGTTACCTGCGCGCGGAGCGGCCGGTGGCGATGCTGGCGGCCAAGGATCGGGCCATCCGCAGCGCCATAATCGCCCGCCGTCTCGCCGGCGCATCCACCCGGATCGTCGGGCGGCTCGGCACGAACCTGGCCGCCTCGCTGGAGGGCAAGGGCGCGCTGGCGCGCTGGGCCCGCTACCAGCCAATGCGCTGGCTTTACCCCGGCGCGGACCGTATCGTCGCCGTGTCCGAAGGCGTCGCGGCGGATACCCGTTGCATCACCGGCCTCCCTGCGGAGCGCGTCGTGGTCGTGCGCAACCCCGTGATTACGCCGGCGCTGAGCCAGCGGGCGGCGGAGCCTCTGGACCACCCGTGGTTCCGCGGTGACGGGCCGCCCGTAATCCTGGGAGCGGGGCGGCTGACGCGGCAGAAGGACTTTCCGACCCTGCTTCGTGCTTTCGCCCGGCTGCGCGCCGAACGGCAGGCGCGGCTGGTAATCGTCGGCGAAGGCGAAGACCGGGGCGGGCTGGAGGCGTTGGCCGCCGATTTGGGCGTCGCCGACGACCTGGATCTGGCGGGACACGTCGACAATCCCTACGCCTGGATGGCGCGGGCGTCGCTTTTCGTGCTCTCTTCAGCGTGGGAAGGGTCGCCCAACGTGCTCACCGAGGCCATCGCCCTGGGTACGCCCGTGGTCGCCGCGGACTGCCCCAGCGGGCCACGGGAGTTGCTGCAGGAAGGACGCTACGGGCCGCTGGTGCCGGTGGGCGACGACGAGGCCATGGCAGCGGCGATGGCGGACACCCTGGCGGCGCCGCTGGCGCCGGACGTGCTCAGGCGTGCCGCCTGCGATTACACGGTCGAGGCCAGCGCGCGCGGGTACCTCCGGGCGTTGGGGATTGACGTGTGCGCCTGAACTCCAACAATTGACCGCGCGCTCGCCGACATAGCGGATTCACTCGATGCTGATCTCCTACAAGCACCGTTTTCTGTTCGTGCACATTGCCAAGACCGGCGGCACCAGCATTCGCACGGCGCTTCGCCCGTACCGCTGGGGTTGGCCGTATACGCTGCCACTGACCCTCTGCAGTCTGGTCAGCCAGATGACCCACCCCAAGCACATCCTCGGCATCAAGTTCCCGCGCCACGCCAAGGCGATCGCGGCCCGGGAGATGTTGCCCGGGGACTTCTACGATTCCCTTTTCAAGTTCACGGTGGTGCGCAATCCCTGGGATCTGCAGGTCAGCTCCTATCATCACCTCAAGCGCGAGCATCCGCGGACCATGGCGGGCATCGACACCTTCGATGCCTTCCTGCGCCGCAAGTTCGACCCCGAACGTGAATACGATTACCTGCTGGATATCTCGCAGGAGCTGCAGTCCGAGTACGTGACGGACCTTCAGGGCAACCTGATCGTGGATCGGGTGGCGCGATACGAGAACCTCACCGAGGACTTCCGCGAGATCTGCGAGCACATCGGCATCAGACCGCCGGAGCTGCCCCACAAGCGCAAGGCCACGGGCCGCCGCCCGTACCAGGACTACTACACGACGGAGACGCGGGAGCTGGTGGCACGCCACTATGGAGCCGATATCCAGCGTTTCGGGTATTCTTTCGAGGGCTGAGGACTGAGGCGCGGTGCCGGTGGCCCGCGCGCCACGAAGCCATGAATCTGCTGATTATCGAAGATGATGCCGAAACGGCTGCCTATATTGTCCGTGGCCTGAGTGAGCTCGGACATGTCGTCGATCATGTTGCGGAT
>JASFMS010000163.1:0-5438 GCA_050117435.1 Ectothiorhodospiraceae bacterium
CGGGGCGTGCGCACGCGTATCTCCGACGATCTCGTGTGGCTCGCGTTCGTGGTCGCGGAGTACGTCGCCGTGACCGGCGACAGCGGAGTGCTTGAGGAAACGGTCGCGTACCTGGCCGGCGATCCGCTGCAGGACGGTGAAGCCGAGCGCTATGCCGAGTTCGAGGTGTCCGATCAGTCCGCAACCGTGTACGAGCACTGCCTTGCTGCACTTCAGAAGGCGGACCGCCGCGGTGCGCACGGTCTGCCGCTGATCGGAGGTGGCGACTGGAACGACGGCATGAACCGCGTCGGCAAGGAGGGCAGGGGAGAGAGTGTCTGGCTGGGCTGGTTTCTGCTGGCGACCCTGGGGCGCTTTGCCGAAATCTGCGACGCTCGTGACGACAGGGCGTCCGCGGCTTCTTTGCGCGAGCGCGCGGACACGCTCAGGGAGTCCCTTCGCGATCATGGCTGGGACGGTGGCTGGTACCGGCGTGCCTACTACGACGACGGCGCGCCCCTGGGCTCTCAGCTTGGGCGCGAGTGCGTCATCGATTCCATCGCCCAGTCCTGGGCGGTGCTTTCGGGCGGAGACGGCACCGGGCGGGAATCGGCGGCCATGGCCGCCGTGTGGGACAGGCTGGTGCGGTCGGATACCGGGGCCGTTCTGCTATTCACGCCACCGTTCTCGGCCACCGAGCGCGACCCTGGCTATATCGGCGCCTACCCCCCTGGCGTGCGCGAGAACGGTGGCCAGTACACCCATGCCGCCGCCTGGGTGGGAATGGCCTACGCGGCGCTCGGGCAGCCCGAGCGCACCGGCGCAATACTGAACCTGCTCAACCCCGTGTCCCACGCCGACAGTCCCGCGAGAGCCGACCAATACCGCGTGGAGCCTTACGTAATCGCCGCGGACGTGTACGGCAGCGACCCGCATGCGGGCCGTGGCGGCTGGACCTGGTACACCGGTTCCGCGGCATGGATGTATCGCTTCATCCTCGAGGGCGTCCTGGGTGTGACGCGGCGAGAGGGCGTGCTTCGGATTTCCCCGTGCATACCCCCGGAATGGCCCGGCTACCGCCTGGACTATCGATACGGCGGCAGCGTGTACCGGATCGAAGTCGTTCGCGAAGGCGATACGCTTATGGGGGCGGCGGACCGGCGCGCGCCGTGCCGCGTAACCCTCGTGGACGACGCGCGCTCGCACCGGGTTTCGGTCGTCATACCCAAGTCCTGAACGCGTTTGGCGCCGGCCCCGGTAACGTTTTCAGCAAGCCGGAGAGAGCGAAGGCCACCACGTGATGACCGAAGAACAACCGGAACAGCGTTTCCACGCGCAGACGGCCGAGGCGGCGCTCTCGGCGGTGCAGGCTTCGACCGGGGGGTTGAGCGGAGAGGAAGTGCAGCGGCGCCTGCAGGTCCACGGTCCGAATCGGCTGCCCGAACCGCCGCGGCGGAGCCCCGCCCTGCGTCTCCTTTCCCACTTTCACAACGTGCTCATCTACGTGCTGCTGGCCTCGGCTGTGGTCACCGCCGCGCTCGGGCACGCCGTGGATACCGGCGTGATACTGGCGGTGGTGCTGGTCAACGCCGTCATCGGTTTCGTCCAGGAAGGGCGTGCCGAAAAGGCGATGGAGGCAATCCGCGGGATGCTGGCCCCGCGTTCCTCGGTGCTGCGCGATGGGCGGCGACAGAGCGTGGACGCCGCAGACCTCGTGCCGGGGGACATAGTGCTCGTCGAAGCGGGCGACCGCGTGCCCGCCGACCTGCGCCTGACAGACGCGCGCGGCCTCAAAGTGCAGGAGGCGATACTGACTGGCGAGTCGGTGCCGGTGGACAAGGGCACCGCGCCGGTGGAGCCGGGGGCAGTGCTCGGCGACCGAACCTCCATGCTGTTCAGCGGCACGCTGGTGGCCGCGGGCACGGGGCGTGGGGTGGTGGTGGCCACGGGGGCGGATACCCAGATAGGTCGGATCAGCGGAATGCTGGCCACCGTGGAGAGCCTGACCACGCCGTTGGTACACCAGATGGATGTGTTCGCCCGCTGGCTGACGGTATTCATCCTGCTGATTGCCGCCAGCCTGCTGGTCTTCGGCTATTTCGTCGGCCACCTGCCGTTTTCCGAGCTGTTCATGGCGGTGGTGGGTCTTTCAGTGGCGGCCATACCCGAGGGGCTGCCGGCGGTGCTGACAATCACGCTGGCCGTGGGGGTGCAGGCCATGGCCCGGCGAAACGCCATCGTTCGCCGCCTGCCGGCCATCGAAACCCTGGGCTCGGTTTCGGTCATCTGTTCCGACAAGACCGGCACGCTGACCCGTAACGAGATGATGGCGGCAACGCTGGCCGCCGCCGGGCACACCTATTCCGTGGGCGGCGAGGGTTATGCCCCGGAGGGTGCGGTGCGCTGGCGTGATGCGGATGCCGACCCGGGTGAGCACGCCGTGTTGATGGAATTCGCCCGGGCCGCGGGGCTCTGCAACGATGCCGTGCTGCACGGCGCGCCGGAGGGCTGGCGCGTCGAGGGTGACCCGATGGAGGGCGCGTTGATAGCGCTGGCCGGCAAGATTACCCGTGACGGCTCCGATCCCTTCCCGACCTGGACTCGCACCGACGCCATTCCCTTCGACGCCGCACACCGCTACATGGCTGTGCTGCATCACGACCACGAGGGCAATGCACGCATTCACGTCAAGGGTGCCCCCGAGGCCGTGCTGGCCATGTGCGCGGACCAGCACGCGCCGCAGGGCGGCACCGAGCCGCTCGACGCCGATTACTGGCACGGGATGGTCGAGCGGCTCGCCGCCGACGGCCAGCGCGTGATCGCGGTGGCGGTGCGGGCCGTGCCCCAGAAGCACACCGTTCTCAACACGGCCGATTTCGAGGGGCGTCTGACGCTGATCGGGCTCGTCGGCCTCATCGATCCGCCGCGAGATGAAACCATCGACGCCGTGGCCGAGTGCCACACCGCCGGCATCCGGGTGAAGATGATAACCGGCGACCATGCCGCCACTGCCCGAGCCATTGGCGCACGGATCGGACTCCGCAACACCGAAAGTGTTCTTACCGGCGCCGACATCGAGGCGATGGACGACGCCGCCCTCGCCGCGGTGGTGGGCGGTACGGACATTTTCGCCCGCACCTCGCCCGGCCATAAGCTGCGGCTCGTAAGTGCGCTGCAGTCACGAGGGCTGACCGTGGCGATGACCGGTGACGGGGTGAACGATGCGCCGGCGCTGAAACGCGCCGACGCCGGAATCGCCATGGGTCAGAAGGGTAGCGAGGCGGCCAAGGAAGCCGCCGAACTGGTGCTGGCCGATGACAATTTCGCTTCCATCGCTGCAGCGGTGCGCGAGGGGCGCACGGTCTACGACAACATCAAGAAGGTCATCAGCTGGACGCTTCCCACCAACGCGGGCGAGGCGATGACCATTGTCGTGGCGCTGTTTGCCGGCATGGCACTGCCGATCACGGCAGTACAGATCCTTTGGGTGAATCTCATCACCGCGATTACGCTGGGCCTGGCGCTGGCCTTCGAGCCCAGCGAAACCGGCACGATGCGACGTCCCCCGCGCCCGCGTGACGAGCCGCTACTCACCGGCGAGCTGATCTGGCACATCGTGCTGGTGTCCGCCCTGTTCCTTGTCGGCGTCTTCGGCATGTACGCCTATGCACTGGACCGTGGGCATCCCCCGGCGCTGGCGCGGACCATGGCGCTCAACACCCTGGTTGTTCTCGAGATTTTCCATCTGTTCTTCATTCGCAACATCCACGGCACGTCTCTGACCTGGGCTGCGGCGCGAGGCACACCGGTCGTCTGGGCATGCGTGATCGCCGTGACCGCGGCGCAATTCGCCATCACCTACGTGCCACCCCTGCAGGCCGTCTTCGGCACTCAGGCGGTGCCGTTCCGTGACGGCGTGCTGGTCGTCGCGGTCGGTGTGCTGTTTTTCGCGCTCATCGAAACCGAGAAGCAGATGCGCCTGGCGTTCCGCCGCCAATCGGCAGTGGACCGGGCATGACCCGGTGCAAAGCTGGCTGGCCCAGCGGCCTGAACACGGCGTGGCATTGTCGGCCTGATTTTCCCGGATCAGCCTGCGCAGGGTGGTTGAGGGACGATTTCTGCCGTTGTCGACCATCGCTTGCGGCAGGCGAGGCACGCGCTAGGCTTTCGCTTAGTGCAGAGGACTGCGTTGGCTGTCGACTCCGGGAGGGCGCGGCATGTCGTGGCGCCTCATTCTCGTCGTGCCGCTGCTGTTCGCTTGCCTGGCGCCACTCGCTGCCGAAAGCGATTTGAACGGAAGCAGCGGGCACGGGCCGCTTGACGGTCTGGTTTTCAAGGGCACCTTCGGACCTGCTGGAAAGCCTGCCAACACGGTCGACACGCTTCGTTTCGGTAGGGGCAAGTTCTGGTCAGGCAGTTGCGTACCCTGTGGGTTCAAACCTGGCAACTACTGGTTTCGCTACGTCGGAACCGCCATCCATTTTCGCGGCGAGTTGATCAGCCGTGATCACGGCTCGTTTACCTACACGGGCGTCGTCGAGGACGCCAGCGTTGAGGCATCCATTCAATGGCGCAAAGAGCGCTGGTACTGGACGATCGACCGGGAGTTCCGGTTTCGCGGAGACCTGACGGAACGCGCCGGCGCTCAGGCCGCTGGAGCGGCACTGAAGGCTGCCATGAACCACAATCCCGATCCCGAGCGTGATTGCAGGCCGTGAGTCGTCGCCTCTCTCTTATTCTGCTGTACCTTCTCCTCGTGATCGGTGGTTCCCTGGTCGGGCATTGGCTCACCGAGCTTGCGGCATTGGACATTCGGCCCAGCACCGAGCCGAGACTGCACCACATGATTATGGTCGCCACCGGCATGTACATTCTTGCCGCGGCGACGCCGTTTGTGCCCGGTGCCGAGATCGGTTTCGGGCTTATCGTCGCGCTGGGCTCGCCAATCGTGGTTCTGGTCTATGCAAGCATGGTGGCCGCGCTGAGTCTCAGTTACGGTATCGGGCGCTTTGTGCCGACGGCCGTCACGGCCGCCCTGTTCAACGCGCTTGGCCTGACCCGAGCCAGTGATCTGGTGCTTCGCATGGCTCCAATGGATGCCCATGAACGGCTCGCAATTCTCACGGAAAACGCGCCCCGCCGCCTCGTTCCCCTTCTTCTGCGACACCGCTTCATCGCACTGGCCGTATTGGTCAATCTCCCGGGAAATACGCTGATCGGTGGTGGCGGAGGGATAGCGTTGGCCGCCGGTATGAGCGGGCTGTTTTCCTTCCCGCGCTACGCCGCGACGATAGCCGTCGCCGTTGCCCCGATTCCGGTCCTGGTTCTCCTTACCGGCTATGTCCCTTAGACGGGGCCGTTCCGTAGCTACCGTGCGCCGGGCTTCGCTTCGCCCGTTCGCCGCTTGCCGCGGGCAGCGGAGGTCGCCCGTCGCGCTCCTTCAAAAGACAAACCCACGA
>JASFMS010000164.1:0-5410 GCA_050117435.1 Ectothiorhodospiraceae bacterium
CCCGCCCAGCGCACGGAGCTCCGCGTCATGCACCCGGTGCACGTCCTTGATGTGGCGCAGCCAGTTGTCGATGAGTCCCAGCTGGCGGTGACCCAGCGCCGCACGTACGCCGCCGCAGCCGTAGTGCCCGCAGACAATGACGTGCTTGACCCTGAGCACTTCGACGGCGAACTGCAGCACCGACATGCAGTTCATGTCGGTATGGACCACGACGTTGGCGACATTGCGGTGCACGAACAGCTCGCCGGGAAGCAGGCCCACGATGTCGTTGGCGGGCACGCGGCTGTCAGCACAACCGATCCAGAGATATTCCGGGGACTGCTGACGCGAGAGCTTGCCGAAGAACTCCGGATCGCGCTCACTGATGTTGCGAGACCATTCCCGGTTGTTGTCAATGAGGGTCTTTAGCACACGCATAAGGCGTCCTGAGTTCTCGTTCTGTTGTGTAGTCGAGGGGCACTGCCCTGACGAGGCGTCCGTCGGATTCTAACCCAGCCGGCCGACAAACCATGACACGCCGCACCCAAGGTCCGTTGCCTGGAACCGCTTCAAACCTGATCCGCATCAATCCGATCGATACGGGGGAGAGTACGCTGCAACGACGACACAGCGAAAGGAGAGTCAATGATGTTGCAGGTACTTTTGCCTCAGAACGAAGGAATGGCCGATCGGGTGATCCGCGTGGCCGTCGGCCTGATCCTGCTGGGCCTGGTGTTCTTCGGTCCGCAGTCACCCTGGGGCCTCATCGGCCTGATACCGCTGGTAACCGGGCTCGTTGGCAGCTGCCCGCTCTATCGACTGCTCGGGATGAACACCGGCGGAAAGGACGCCCGTCGCGCCGCGCAATAAGGAGACGCCGGGGCGTTTCCGCGTGGTTCCACGCATCAGGCGACACTGCGGCAAAGCGGCGCTTTCGGCCTGGGGCGACCGCTCAGCCGCCCCCGGCGGCTGCGGCGGCGAAATTCGCCAGTGCCTTCTTCACCTTGTCCAGCACTGCATCGCAACCGACCACGACGTGCCGGTTCGCCAGATACTCGGGATCGTTATAGGTCAGCCACACCTGGCCGTCAGCATCGCGCCAGACCAGTGCCTTCTGCGGGAGATCGATACCCGTGGTCTGGCTGCACTGCATCAGCGGCGTACCGACCCTGGGATTGCCGAAAATCACCAGCTGCGTCGGACGCAGCGACTGACCCACGTCCGCGGCGCCGGCCGCGTGATCGATGCGGGCAAAGATGCGCATGCCCCTGGACTCCAGCGCGGATGCGAGACGGTCCGCGGTCTGCTGCACCGAATACTGGCTGCGCACCGAGACCAGCCCGTCGTTGGCAAGGGCCACAGTGGCGAATCCGAGCAACAACGCGAATACGACGATACGTTCCATGTTCCGTTCTCCCGGGCACCGTGACGCTATGCCGCCCGACGCCTGCGAATGACGTTGATGAGGCTGCCTTCCAGAATAGCCTCAACCTGGCGTTCGCTCAGGGAATGGGTCAGGCTGTAGCGCTCGTCCCGGTTGCGATTCAGCGCCCGGATGGGCTCGCCACTGGACAGGGCGTCACGAATGCCGATCAGGGCGATGACGTCGTTTTCCTCGATGCGCTCCCAGTCCTTCGGGTCCTCGAACACCAGCGGCAGCACGCCGAAATTGATCAGGTTCTGCCAGTGGATTCGGGCGTAGGACCGGGCAATCACGGCCCGCACGCCCAGATAGGCCGGGCCGATCGCCGCGTGCTCCCGGCTCGATCCCTGGCCGTAGTTGGCGCCGCCGACGACGATGGACCCCGTCTCCCGGTGCGAGGTAGCGCGATCGTAGAATTCGTCGTCCAGCCGGCTGAAGGTGAAGCGGCTGATCTCGGGGATGTTGCTGCGCAGGGGCAGCACCCGGGCGCCGGCGGGCATGATTTCGTCCGTGGAGACGTTGTCACCGGCCTTTAGCAACACCGGCGCCTCGATGTCCTGTGGCAGAGGCTGGAATTCCGGAAGCCCGCGAATGTTGGGCCCCTTCTCCAGTTCCACCTCCCCGGCGCTGTCCGCAGGCGCGATGAGAATATCCGCCTTTACGTCGACCTGCTCCGGCTCCGTGAACCGGGGACAGTCCATATCGAGGGTACGGGGATCGGTGATCTCACCCGTGAGGGCCGAAGCCGCCGCGGTCTCCGGGCTGCACAGGTAGACCTGATCCTCCCGCGTGCCCGAGCGTCCGGGAAAGTTCCGGGGCACCGTGCGCAGGCTGATGCGGCCGGTGGCCGGCGCCTGCCCCATGCCGATGCAGCCGTTGCAGCCGGTCTGGTGCAACCGCGCCCCGGCGGCGATTAGCTTGCCCAGCGCTCCACTGCCGACCAGTGTCTCCAGTATCTGGCGGGAGGTGGGATTGACGTCGAAGGAGACGCCCGGCGCCACACGCCGGCCGGAGACAATATCCGCGGCCACGGAGAAATCCCGCAGACCGGGGTTGGCCGAGGACCCGATATAGCACTGATAGACCGGACGCCCGGCAACCTCGCTGACGGGAACCACGTTACCCGGGCTGCTGGGCAGCGCGATCAGCGGCTCCAGCGTGGAAAGGTCGATCTCGTCGTGCTCGTCGTAGTCGGCGTCTTCGTCCGCCACGATTTCCCGCCAGTCCGACTCCCGCCCCTGCTGGCGCAGAAACTCCCGGGTACGCTCGTCGGACGGAAACACGGTGGCTGACGCGCCCATCTCCGCGCCCATGTTGGCGATCACGTGGCGGTCCATGGCGCTCAATCGCGCCACGCCGGGACCGTAATATTCGACGATCCTGCCGGTGCCGCCGTCCACGCCGTGACGACGCAGCATCTCCAGTATCACGTCCTTGGCGCTGACCCAATCCGGCAACTCGCCGGTGAGGCGCACGCCGAGGATTTTCGGCGTGGTCAGGTGGAACGGCTCGCCCGCCATGGCCAGCGCCACTTCCAGCCCGCCGGCGCCGATGGCGAGCATGCCCAGCGACCCCGCCGCACAGGTGTGGCTGTCCGAGCCCAGCAGGGTCTTGCCGGGAACGCCGAAACGCTCCATATGGACCGGGTGGCTGACCCCGTTGCCCGGGGGGCTGAACCAGACGCCGAAACGGCGCGCGGCGCTGTGCAGAAACACGTGATCGTCGGCGTTGCGGAAGTCCTCCTGCAGGAGGTTGTGATCCACGTACTGGGCGGACAGTTCGGTCTTTACCCGGTCCAGCCCCATGGCCTCGAACTCCTGCATAACCAGCGTGCCGGTGGCGTCCTGAGTGAGTGTCTGGTCGATGCGAAGGGCGATTTCCTCTCCCGATATCCCCTGACCCTCGACCAGGTGGTCACGGATCAGTTTCCAGGCGACGTTGCGTCCCATGGGTTCCTCCCTCGCCCAGGCGGTGGAGCGATCGCGGGTGTACCCGAGACTTTTTGGGCGGGCAGCGTGGAATACAAGGAACCGTCGCTGGATCCGGTCAGAGAAGCAGAAGCCCCGCCGCGTAGAGCACCAGCAGCAGAACGCTCTCGATGCCGATATTGGCGGGCCCCGAGCGCTCTCTGTGCAGCAGCCCCATCAGTAGCACGCCGGTCATGACGATGGTCACGGCGACCAGAAGCGGTTCACCCCCGCTCACGTCCCGGTAGACGGTACCGCGCGCGTAGGCGATATCCGCCATGGCGGCAAAGAGGGTGTCGAAGGCGTTGCCGCCGAGAATGCCTCCCACGGCCAGGGTCAGTGCGCCCCGTTTCACCGCCGCCACCGTGGTCACCAGCTCGGGCAGGGACGTACTCACCGCCACCAGCGCCCCGCCCACCAGGGTTTCCGAAAGCCCCGACTGCGCGGCCACCACCTCGGCGCTGCGTGCCACGATCCAGCCGGCAAACGCCACCGCTGCGCCGGTAAGCGCCAGGTCGGCGAGCAGCGGGCCGAGGCGCTCCCGGCGGGCCTGCGGGTCCGCCCTGTCCTGCCGCGTCGCGCGGGTGATACGCGGGTGCCACATGGGACGTTCGTGGGCCTGCTGAACCCAGCGCAGGCCGCCGGCGTACGCCAACGGCAGGACCACGGTGACCGCATGCACGGGCCCCACGGCGACCCCGGGCGCCAGCATGGCCGCCAACAGGAGCCCCAGGAGAACGATGAGCAGTGCGCCGGAGAGCATGTTCGGCAGCGAAGCCGCCGCGTGTTCCAGATTGGCACGCCGGTAGACAATATCCGCCACGGCGAGAAACGCCGTCTGCGCGGCGATGCCTCCCACGGCCGTCGATACGGCCAGAGACGCGTGCCCGTCCATGGCGGCCGTTACCGTGGCGACGATTCCCGGCAGCGAGGTGGTCGCGCCCAGAAACGCGGCGCCGATGAAGGCCTCGCCCAGGCCGGTCCGGTCCGCCAGCCGGTCGGCACATCCGCTGAGGCGAGTGCCCAGCAGGGCAATGGCGACCGTAGCCAGCAACAGGCCGGCGGCCGCGGCCGGCAACTCCTGCGGAAAGGGCATTATTCCCGGAATCCTCCATCTCCACGCGATCGATTCGCCTGATGCCGGTGGCGCCCGGCCGTCAGGCGATCACGGCTGCGGGCGACCTGAGTGCGCGCGGCGGATTTTCCAAGGTCTCACCGAAGTTGGCTGTCACCTACCGGCGCCGCCAGACCAGCAGCCGGTTGTTGGCCGGCATGGCATGATCCCCGGAAAGCCGGAAACCGGCGGCCGAAGCCAGGACACTGAGATCGTCGATATCGCGAATGCCGCTGCCGGTGTCCCGGGCCCGCAGCGCCTGGTCGAAACGGGCATTGCTCACCGCAGTGGCGCGGCCGTGATAGTGGAACGGGCCGTAGAGACAGAAGGGCGCACCCGCCCCAAGCAACGCACCGAGGCCAAAAAACATCCGCTCCACGGATTTCCAGGCCATGATATGAACGGTATTCGCGGAAAAGGCGGCGTCCGCGTCGAAATGGGGCCATACCGCCGCGTCAGCGTCCAGGGCCACGGGGGCCTCAAGGTTTTCCGGGCCTTCCAGGCGACGGCGGGCATCGATTACCGCCAGATGAGGCTCCAGGTCCGTGGGCTGCCATTGCAGATGCGGCATATTCCGCGCCATGTACACGGCATGCTGTCCCGTTCCACTGCCGATTTCCAGCACGCGGTGCACCTGGCCGAATTCTCGCCGGAGCACGCCGAGAATCGGCTCGCGGTTGCGCTCGGCGGCGGGAGCCCGGGGGAGTTCATCCGTGGTCACGACTGCCCGGCCTCCCCGACGCAGGCGGTTCCATGCGGGGAACGGAGCCCCCAGCCAAGGTCGTCCAGCACCGCGGCGAAGTCCTCCGGAAGCGGCGCGGTTATCTCCACCGTCTCTCCGGTGAACGGTTGCCGGAACTGCAGGCGTTCAGCGTGCAGCAGCAGGCGGCGGCTACGGAAGTGCTCCCGGAAAATTCGATTGTGGCG
>JASFMS010000165.1:0-5378 GCA_050117435.1 Ectothiorhodospiraceae bacterium
GCAACACAGGGTATCGTGCTGGGACGTCGAGGGCCGTGTCTATGGCAGGGTGCTCAAACCCCGGCACGCCGAACGGTTTGTCAGCCGGGACCGGGCCTGTTATCGTTTCCGCCCTGCCTATCGGGCGGGCGCACAATGGTGGTGGCGTCGGTCCCCCCGCGACGACAAGCTGTAAACCCCGTCAGGCCCGGAAGGGAGCAGCGGTAGCAGTGGACTCGGGCGCCGGGGTGCGGCTGGCGTCGCCGCCTCCATTCAGCCTGTCTTTCCCGTCGAGCGAGCCGGCGCCTTTCCGGTGCGCGCCGCGGTGAGATATGCAGGTCGGCCGGTGAAACCAACTTTTCAGGAAGTATTGCCAGGCGCCGCTGTTGGCAGCGCTGCTCGTCGGTCATGCAGGCTTTGCTACACCTTCCTTCTCGCGCCTTGCCACAGCGGCGCACACGGCCACTGAGACCTCGCAATAGTTCCTGAAACGTTAGTACAATCCGCCCATCACCAACGCCTCACGGACTTCCCATTCGGATGAGCTATCAGGTACTCGCCCGTAAGTGGCGTCCACGCACGTTCGAGCAGATGGCGGGCCAGGAGCACGTGCTGCGCGCGCTCACCAACGGCCTCGCCAACGGCCGCCTGCATCATGCCTTTCTGTTCACGGGAACCCGCGGCGTGGGCAAGACCACCGTCGCCCGGATTCTCGCCAAGTGCCTGAACTGCGAGACCAACGGCGTCTCGCCGCAGCCCTGCGGGGAGTGCGATGCCTGCCGGGAGATCGACGAGGGCCGCTTCGTGGATCTCATCGAGGTGGACGCGGCGTCGCGCACCAAGGTGGAAGACACCCGCGAGCTGCTGGACAACGTGCAGTACGCGCCGACGCGGGGACGCTTCAAGATCTACCTGGTGGACGAGGTCCACATGCTCTCCGCGCACAGCTTCAACGCGCTGCTGAAGACGCTGGAGGAGCCGCCGCCCCACGTGAAGTTCCTGCTGGCCACCACGGACCCGCAGAAGCTTCCGGTGACGATTCTCTCGCGCTGCCTGCAGTTCAACCTGAAGCACCTGCCGGCATCGCTCATTGCCGAGCACCTCAGCGGCATTCTCGGCGCCGAATCCATCGACGCCGAGCCGGAGGCGCTCCAGCGACTGGCCCGGGCCGCCGACGGCAGCATGCGCGATGCGCTGAGCCTGCTGGACCAGGCCATTGCGTTCGGCGGCGGCGCGGTGACGGACGAGGATGTCCGGGGCATGCTCGGCAGCATCGAAAGCGACTTCGTGCTGGAGTTGCTGGAAGCACTGGCGGCCGAGGACGGAGCCGGGCTGCTGGAAGTGGTCGGCCGCATGGCGGAACGAGCGCCGGACTTCGGCGACGCGCTGGCGGAACTGCTGGCGACGCTGCACCAGCTGACCCTGGCGCAGGTGGTGCCGGCGGCGCTGGAGGACAGCGTTCCGGAGCGGGAGCGCCTGACCGCGCTGGCCGAACGTTTCAGCCCGGAAGAC
Source organism: Ectothiorhodospiraceae bacterium (assembly GCA_050117435.1). Taxonomy (GTDB): domain Bacteria; phylum Pseudomonadota; class Gammaproteobacteria; order Nitrococcales; family Nitrococcaceae; genus JASFMS01. Next base: position 1,492 of record JASFMS010000165.1, read on the forward strand.
GTCCAGCTTTTCTATCAGATCGCCCTGACCGGCCGGCGGGATCTGCCGCTTGCCCCCGAGCCCCGAACCGGGTTCGAAATGGTGATGCTGCGTATGCTCGCCTTCCGTCCGGTGGATACGCCGGCGGCGGAGGCCCCCCCGCCGGCACCGACCGAGCGCGCGCCCACAGGCGCCGGCGGTTCCACGAACTCCCCGGCGAAGACGCAGGCCGCCCCGGCGTCAGCCGCTCCCGCGCCGGCGCCCGCGAAACCGGAGGCCGCGGCGGCGCCCCGCCCGGCGCCTGCCGCAGAACCCGCGCGGTCGGAGGAACCGGCGATCGAGAAGCCTGTCGGGCAGGCGTCTCAGGTACGGGAGCCGGCCGGAAGCTGGGAAGACATGGTGGCCGCCCTGTCCCTCGGCGGCATGGCGAAGGCGTTGGCGAGCCACTGCGTCTGGGTCGGCCGAGAAGGGGACATGGTGCGGCTCAGCATCGACAAGGGCCACGGCCATCTGGTCAACCCATCCATGAAGGAACGTCTGGGCAAGGCGCTCGGCGACTACCTGGGCGAGGCCGTACGGCTGCAGATCGACGTCGGCGAGGCCGCCGGGGAGACGCCGGCGGATCTGCGTGCCAAAGCCGCGGAAGAGCGCCAGCGGGCCGCCGAGGCCGCCATCGAGAGCGATCCCAACATTTCCGCGATGCAGGAAGCGTTCGGCGCACGGGTGATACCGGATTCGGTGCGCCCGGTGGACGATTGACACTGATAGAATACGGGGTGCAGTCGGCATCCCCCCGCGACAGGAGACGAGCAGGATGAAGGGTGGTATCGGGAACCTGATGAAACAGGCCCAGAAGATGCAGGAGAACCTGCAGAAGGCCCAGGAAGAGATCGCCAACATGGAGATCACCGGCGAGTCCGGCGGCGGGCTCGTGGCCGTGATCATGAACGGTCGCCACGAAGTGCGGCGTGTCACCATCGACGAGAGCGTCTACGACGACCGCGAGATGGTGGAGGACCTGGTCGCCGCCGCCTTCAACGACGCCGTGCAGAAGCTGGAGAAGATCAGCAAGGAGAAGATGGAAGGCTTCAGCCAGGGAATGGGTCTGCCCCCGGGGATGAAGCTGCCGTTCTGAGCGACCGTCCATGAGCTTCTCGCCGCTTCTCAACGAGCTGATCGAGGCCCTGCGCTGCCTGCCCGGCGTGGGGCCCAAGTCCGCCCAGCGCATGAGCTTTCAGCTTCTGCAGCGGGACCGGGACGGGGCGCGCCGGCTTGCCCGGGCGCTCACGGAGGCCGCGGACCGGGTGGGCGAGTGCCGCCGCTGCCGCATCCTCACGGAGCTGGAGGTCTGCACCATCTGCGACAGCGAGCGGCGCGATCATTCGCTGATGTGCATTGTCGAGAACCCCGCGGACGTCACCGCCCTGGACGAGGCCACCGACTACAACGGCGTCTATTTCGTCCTGCAGGGCCGCCTTTCGCCGCTGGACGGCATCGGCCCTTCGGAGCTGGGCCTGGATCGACTGGAGGCCCGTTTTGCGGAGGGCGAGATCAAGGAGATCATCCTCGCCACAAATCCCACGGTGGAGGGGGAGGCGACAGCCCAGTATATCGGCGAGATGGCTCGGGAGCGGGATATCGAGGTGAGCCGCATCGCCCACGGCGTGCCCGTGGGCGGAGAGCTGGAGTACGTGGACCGGGGCACGCTGTCCCACGCCTTCGCCGGGCGGCGGGAGTACCGGTAGGCAAGCGCCGGAACATTCGCTCAGTGCGCTGATGGACCCCTTGACCTAGAGGTTGTGAAAGACTCGAACGCCGTAGCGGGAGCGTTCCCGGGCGCTTGCGGCCAGGCGCGCTGCTACAGAGGCCTTGGTGAGTTCACTGCCCGGGCTCCGTGTTCGCCGAGCGGCTCTGGGAAAATGATGGGCATCACTGCGTTCTGCCCATCCTACCCGGGGCAGTTGCCGCGGCGGCAGCGTAGGATGGGCAGAGCGACAGCGATGCCCATCGCTCCGGACGTGGGCGGGGATCGCGGCGCTCACCGCACGCGGGCGATTTTTTCACGAGCTCTCAGTACTCTTCCGGAACGCCGTCGGCTTCGGTCCAAGCCCGTACAGCGTCCAAGGGTCAGTGACTCGCGCGACGTGTTCTTCGTTTCCCCGGCTACCCTTCGGCCAGTAGCGTCCGCAGGCTTTCCAGCCGCCGGGTTTCGATCAGTCCCTCATCCAGCGCCTTCCTGACGGCGCACCCGGGTTCCGTCTCATGGCGGCAGTCCGCGAACCGGCAGCGGTCCACCCACTGCGCGATCTCCGGATACCCGGCAACGATGACCTCGCGGGGCAGGTGGTCGAGCCTCAGCGTGCGTATACCGGGGGAATCGATCAGCTCGCCGCCGTCGGGGAGGTGAAAGAGAGTGGTCTCGGTGGTGGTATGGCGGCCATGGCCGCTGGCTTCCGAAAGTGCGCCGATGCGCAGCTCCAGATCCGGGATCAGCGCGTTGATCAGCGACGACTTGCCTACCCCCGACTGCCCCACCAGTATTCCCGTGTGACCGGCGAGAAATTCCCGCAGTGCATTCAGCCCCTCGCCCGTTTCGGCGCTGCCGGCGAGCACCGGGCAATCCAGATCGGGATACAACCGCACATCCGCGAGCAGTGCCTCCCGCTCGCCTGCCGTGAGCATATCCACCTTGTTCAGGAACAGCGCCGGCTGGATGCCCATGTGCGCGGCCAGCACCAGGTAGCGGTCGATGAGCGTGCGGTCCACGCCCGGTTTCGGCGCCACCACGACGACCATGCGGTCCACGTTTGCCGCCGTGGGCCGCGGCCGGCCGCGAAAGTCGCCGCGCTCCACCAGCGTTCGCCGCGGCTCGATGGTTTCCAGCGAGCCCTCGCCCGGGGAGGAGGGGAGCCATTGCACAAAGTCGCCGCACACGGGTCGTCCCAGCCGCCGGCGGTGGTGGCAGCGCACCAGCGTTCCGTCTTCCGTCTCGACGAGGCTGTCCCGACCGTAGGCGATGACGACACGTCCCGCGCAGGTGGCTTCAGTCATTAGTGTAATCGCGGCTCATTGTGCACAGCGGCGAAGCATAGCCTTTGCTAGAATGCGGCTCAATCCGCCTATCGAGGGAGCGAGCAGCCCTATGCCGCAATCCGCGGACAATCTGATCTGGATCGATCTGGAAATGACCGGCCTGGATACCGACCGGGACTGTATCATCGAGATCGCCACCATCGTTACCGACAAGCACTTGAACGTCCTCGCCGAAGGCCCCGTTGTCGCCATCCACCAGAGCGACGAGATCCTTGGCGCAATGGACGAGTGGAACACCACCCAGCACGGGCGCTCGGGTCTGATCGACCGGGTGCGCCAGAGCAAGGCCACGGAGGCCGAGGCGGAGCGGCGTACCCTGGATTTCCTGGCCCAGTGGGTGCCGAAACGCTCATCGCCCATGTGCGGAAACAGCATCTGCCAGGACCGGCGCTTTCTGCATCGTTGCATGCCGGAGCTGGAGCAGTTTTTCCACTACCGTAATCTGGATGTCAGCAGCCTCAAGGAACTGGTGGCGCGGTGGGCCCCCGAAGTGCTGTCCGGTTTCAAGAAGAAGGGTTCGCACCTGGCCATGGACGATATCCGCGACTCCATCGCCGAGCTCAGGCACTACCGCCAACACTTCCTGCGGGTGCCCGAGCCGGGTCAGGAATGACACGGCGCCCTCGGCGCGGCGGGTGACGCGCCTTGATGATGGGCATCGCTGCGCTCTGCCCATCCTACGAACCCGTTGGAGATTCGCGGCGAGGGCGCCGCTCCCACACCTGTTGATGCGCTGCGGAGGCACTTCCGGTGTGGAGCCGCGCCCCCGTGGCGACTTGGATCTTTCCGTAGGGTGCGCCGTGCGCACCGGCAGC
>JASFMS010000166.1:0-5373 GCA_050117435.1 Ectothiorhodospiraceae bacterium
AGACTCGGATGCTCAGCCGTCACCGCCGCCACCGCCAGCAGCCCGAAAAATGTAGCCCTGCCCCCGGCGGGTCGCGATGCGCTCCGGGCCGATCTTGCGCCGAAGCCGGTTCACGTAGACCTCGAGAACGTTGCTGTCCGGATCCTCGTCGCCGGCGTAGACGTGCTCGATGAGACGATCCTTGGAGAGGATCCGGTCGGTATTGAGCATGAAGTAGCGCAGCAGGCGAAACTCGGTGGCGGTAAGCGATGCGGTTCTGCCGTCGCCCACAGTTACGGTCTGGCGTTCCTCGTCCAGGCTCAGCCCGCCCACACACAGCGGACCGGCCGCCCGGCCGTGGGCACGCCGCAGCAGCGCCGCCAGCCGCGCCAGCAGCTCCTCGGTGTGAAACGGCTTGCCCACGTAATCGTCTGCGCCGGCCTTGAAACCGTCAACCCGTTCATGCCAGGCGTCCCGCGCGGTCAGCACCAGCACGGGCAAGCCATTTCCGGCCTCCCGCCACCGCTGGAGCAGCACCAGACCCGATCCGTCAGGCAATCCCAGGTCCAGGATCACCGCATCCACCGGCTCGACGCTGACCTGGTCGTGGGCCTCCCGGGCCGTGCCCACCGAATCCACGGCGTAGCCAGCCGCCCGCAGATCACGAACCAGGGCGTCGGCAAGGTCCGCATCGTCTTCGACAACCAGGATCCGCACCCCTTCAGTCCTCCGGAACCCGTTTCAGCACGGCGCCGGAGCGGGCGTCCAGCTGCAGCTCCCAGACGACGCCGCCGGCGTCCAGCACCTCCAGTTCGTAGACCACCTCTTCTCCGGTATCCTCCAGCTCCACCTCGATCACCCGACCCGGCTGCGCGTCCCGGGCACGCTGCAGGATTTCGCTAAGCGGAAGAATTTCACCGGCATCGCGCAGCCGCCGGGCATCGTCCGCGTCCAGGGAGCCGGCCATGGCCGGTCCCGCCGCCACAAGCGCCAGCAGCAGCGGGCTGTATCTAGTCCAGCTCACGGCGCTTGTAACCATGGAACATGGACGCCACCAGATTCTCGCGGTGGCGCAGGCTGCCCAGAACGACACCCGCAACGTGGACGATGACGAGGAACAGGGTGAAGTTGGCGAAGAATTCGTGCAGCTCCTCGTAGAGTTCCTCTCCCGATTCCGATGCCATGATCCAGCCGGCGAGCGGTCCGGCACCTTCGTCGGCCGCCAGCAGGCTCATGCCGGTAAAACCGGTGGCTATGAGCGATGCCAGAATGAGCAGGATCATGATGCCGCCGGCCGGGTTGTGTCCCAGATGCCGCCGGGCGCCCCCGACCAGCTCGGAGACCAGGTATCGGGCGGCGGTAACCGGCCCCCGGACAAAGCTACCGAACCGCGCGTAGGGGGTGCCGACAAGGCCCCAGACGACCCGCAGCCCGACGAGAATGAGGATCAGATAACCCGACCAGGTGTGCAGCCATTCCGGCTCCCCTTCGCTGAGGTAGGAGACGGTAAACGCCGCCACCAGGGTCCAGTGAAAGATGCGAACGAACGGGTCCCAGACCCGCACGGAATCGGCTTTCGACATGGCTCACGCTCCCATGGCAATGGTTGTCGTTGCCATGGAGCGTACGAAAGAAAGATGAAACGGGGCTTAACGCAGGTCAAACGGCCCCCGGGGACGTCAGTCCTCCGCCTCCACGTCCCGGGCAATGAGCGTTGAGTTGCTGCAGTCGCCGTCGTTTCCGGTGCCGGCCTCCAGCACGTCACCGTCGTTCAGGGAGGATGGCAAGCCGGGCTCTGCGGCGTTCACGTCCACGTTCAGAATCGTGAAACGCGACTGCGCCTCGTCGAGGCCGGAAATCGGCCCGCGAAGCGAACAGCCCGCCTCCTCGTCCTCTCGCTGAAGGCGGCTGGCTGCAACGCCCCCCGTCGAGTTCTTCACGCCGCGAATCTCGACCCGGTCGCCGGTGTGCAGCTTCTGAAGATTGAAATCGGGGCCATCGGCACCGGTGTCGTCCCGCAGGGACGTTTCCGGGGTCACCGTGGCCTCGATGCCGAGCCGAGTTGTGAGCGTACCCGAGTTGGGGCCGGAGACGTCTATCCGGCTTATTGTGTCGGAGAGGCGAATATCGCTCTCCAGCTTCACGGCCACTTCCCTCGCCTGCAACACGCCGTCGCCGTCGAATCGGCCCTCGACCTGGATACGGGCGCCCGCTTGCTGAATGCTCGTCGCGGTGGCCCCGTCCTTGAATTCGGTTGAGGCATCCGTCGTCACCAGCTGGCCGTTGACGGCGAACCGTGAAATCGAGGTGAAAGACGTCAGATAACCTTCGAGCTCACCGTCTTCGCCGTCGGCGCCGCCAAGGGATTCGGCCTCCAGCTCGATCTTGTCGGCTATGAAGACACCGCCTTCCAATCCACCTTTGGCTTCAACCAGCTGACCCTCCTTCGGCGCTCCGGCGTCGATCTGCCTAGCTTCCGAGTACTTGACGGTCTGGTCACCAAGCTTGAACGTGTCGGCAGTCAGCTCGGCCACAACTCCCTTGATTTCCAGGTTTTTGCCACCGGACGGCTGTTCCTTCAGCAGCGCAACGCGAGTGGCGCGAATGGTATCGTCGGCGACACGAACCCCGCTCACCTCCACGCGATTGCCCGGCGCCAGCGAGTCCAGCGTGAAGCTGCCGCCGTTCACCCGGTCGTCCAGAACAGTGTCGTTGGTCACGACGATGGTATTGCCCAGAGCCACAAAGGATCCGTTCGCCACATCGATGCTGGTCACCGGCCCCACCGCGTCACTGTCGTAGCGGATTTCCGTGGCGGAGCCGCGCCCCGTTGCCGGGTCCCAGCTGCCTTTCACCGTCACCAGCATGCCCACGGCCAGATCGGCCTGCCCCATGGGCGCACGCACACCGTCGACAACTATGTCGTCCGCATTGACCTCGAACTCGATTCCCCGAACAAACACACTGCCGAAACCGGTAACCGGCGCCTGAACCACGCCGGTGCCGGAGGTCCCCCCGCCGAGGGAGGCGGTGTTGGTGCCGCCGCCGCAGCCCGTGAGGGCCGTCGCCAGTGCAACGGCGGCAAGAAGACGCGTCCAGTGCCTGCGAAAGCTCATTTTCCTTCATCCTCCGAACCGGGTTCCCCCAGATCGCGCTCGAAGTAGTAGATTCCAATACCGGCCAGACGGCGCCCGCTGCCTCCCGCCTCCGGGTTCGTGTCCCGATCACCGGCGGCGAGGCGACTGTCCAGTGACTCCAGAAGCTGCTGGCAGTCGCCGGTGGCCTGCTCGCGGAAGGCCTCCAGAAATTCCTCAGGCAGGTTGTCGTAGAGCACCTTGCGCTGAAATCGCGCAGCCTCGCCAACGTGGGCCAGGTTGTGGTCGATGGTTTCCAGCAGGTACGCGGTATCCGTCCCCATGATCTCGATCTTGGCGGCATCGTCCCGGGAGGGAATGTAGGAACGGGAGGTGAGCACTACCCGCCCGTCGGCCACGCGTGCCACCGCGCCGACCCGCTCCAGCTCGTCAAGCACGGCCCGCGCCGTCATGTCGCCGCTGTAACGGCGAACCAGCGCCGGGAACCCACCGCCCTCGTCGTCCATGCTCAGCGGGCGCGGCTCCTGGCGTCCGTCCTGGAAATCCGGGTCCCGAACCCAACCGGCCACCACCCGGGCCGCACGGTTGTGGGGCTCCATCACGGCCTCCTCGCCGCTCTCCAGCGCCTCCACGAGACGCCGTACTTCCTTGCGGGTGAGGCCGGTTATCGTTGCGGTGCGGGAAACGGAGGGTTTGCGGCCGGGAACCTGGAACTCCGCCATCGCGACATCCACATAGACGCGTTTGGCCTGTTCCGCGAGGTCGTTGTAGGGAACGCCGTTGCGGAGAAGAATGCGGATCAGCGGCCGCAACATGCGGCGCACCGCCCGCGACAGAGTCTCATGGAGCCGGCCCGTCATGATATTGGGAATATACGCCCAAACAGACTGATGCTGAACCGTTTCGACGTTCAGCGTCCGCAGGGCAGGGAACTGAAATAGGCGGCGATATCCGCGATGTCCTCGTCGGAGAGGTTCGCGGCCATTGGATACATGACGGCGGCATTGCCGCCGGCCCGCTTCCTTTCCCGGTAGGCCTTGAGGGCAAGCTCGAGATACGGCCCGCTCTGCCCGGCCAGGTTGGGATAGACCGGCGCGGCACCGATGCCGTTCTCGCCGTGACAACCGAAACAGGCCACAGCCTTGGCCTTCCCAGCCGCCGGATCTCCGCCCGCCTGAGCGGTTCCGACCAGCAACAATGCGCCGACCATGGCCGGCAGGAACCCGATGAACGCTCGTCGTCTCAAAACCCCGCCCCTTTGTCGCTCTCCCGATTCGTCGGCATCCGGTGACCATCTCCAGCCCTGGAGTCCTTACCCCCGCCCACTGCTGGGTGTATCCTTGCGCCCAAGCCAACCACGAGCCCCGCGAAGACCCATGCTACCCGAGTCCATTGACCGCAGAAGCGAGAAACAGATTGCCGGCTGGCTGCTGCTGTGCTGTGCCCTGGTATTGGCCATGGTGGTGCTGGGAGGCGTCACCCGTCTCACCGGTTCCGGCCTGTCCATGGTGGACTGGCAACCGCTCATGGGTGTGATCCCGCCAACCTCGGAGGCGCAATGGCAGACCACCTTCGAGAAATACCAGCAGTACCCGGAGTATCAGAAGAAGAACTTCCACATGGACCTGTCGCAGTTCAAGGTCATTTTCGGCTTTGAGTACGCGCATCGGCTGCTGGGCCGGACCATCGGCGTGGTGTTCCTCCTGCCGTTCCTGTTCTTTCTGCTGAGGCGGCGCGTCAGCCGCCCTCTGGCGCCGAAACTGGCGACACTGTTCGTCCTCGGCGGGCTGCAGGGGCTGCTGGGATGGTTCATGGTGAAAAGCGGCCTGATAGACGTGCCTCATGTGAGCCAGTACCGGCTCACGGCGCACCTGATGACGGCGGTACTCATCTATGGCGCCATGCTCTGGGTGGCTTTCGGCCTCATCGACGCCCGCGCCCGGTTCTCGCCCGTATCCGCGGGCTTCCGGCGACTGCTAACCGCCGCGTTCGTTCTGGTCTGCATTACCATCGCTTCCGGCGGCTTCGTGGCCGGCCTCAAGGCGGGCTTCGCGTACAACACCTTCCCGCTGATGGCCGGCAAGCTCGTCCCCGACGGCCTGCTGGCCAGCAATCCTTGGTGGACCAGCTTCTTCGAGGACATCACCACCGTGCAGTTCGACCACCGGGTGCTCGCCCTGACCACCTTCTCGATGGTGGTTGCCGTCTGGGTCACCGGCATGCGCACCACACTCGCGCCAACCTTGCGGCTGCGCCTGCATCTCATGCTGGCCGCCGCCATGCTGCAAGTAACCCTGGG
>JASFMS010000167.1:0-5332 GCA_050117435.1 Ectothiorhodospiraceae bacterium
TTAAGGTCAAGAACTTCCAGAAGAAGAATGGAAGGAAGAAGTCATGACCGCACGCACGTTGCCATTTGCCACGACAGTCCTGCTCGCCCTCTTTGTTGCCGCCTGCGCAACCACGTAGGGCACGCAGGTTTCCGACGAGGACCTCGGACAGATCAAGAGGGGGCAGACGACCTACGCCGAGGTAATCGAGCGCCTCGGCGAGCCCGACTCAACGAAATCCACCAGCGAAGGGCGCATGATCGCCTACAACTACTCCGAGGCGCGCCCAAGCCTGCTCAGTTACGTCCCGTACGCATCCGCCATGGGGACGACCGAAACCAAATACCGCGTCGTCTACATCTTCTTAGACGAGAACAACATCGTTCGCGAAGTGCAGGTGGAAAACGGGGACAGCGAAAGCGGGCAGACGCTTTAGTCAGGCAAGCCCGCTGGCAGGCACTAGCGGGCAGCGTTGCCGTCCGCCAGGGGCGTGCTGGCGCTGAAATTGTGGCAATGCGGGACCAGACCCCGAACCTAGCTCATGGGTGGGCCCCACCAGCGCATTGCGCCTGGACTTCCGTCTCACCGGTTGCCGCTTCTCAGGGCGGAGGCAGGTAGCGGCAGTCCGGGACACTCAAAGAGCAATCCCGAAACGGGAAACAGCGCCCAGATGGACTGGCCGTAAATACTCATCCAAGTGCTCACGTCGCCCCGGCTGACGGCCATGGGCTATGACCGTCGCAGAGAAAACGCTGAACGGAAGCATCTGGATCAGTAACAACGGCAAGGCGCGGGGGTGGAATACCGGGAGCCGGCGTATCCACCATCGCTCAGGGCAACGCAGTGGGTTACCACGACCTGGGGCGGCTGGACCACAGCCAACAGGCACCGCGGCGGACCGGCGACTAGGTCCATGATCGAACCGCGTTGCCAACGGAGTCCAGCCTATCCAGCGACGGCAATACGCCGGCGGACGTCGCGGCGCGGCACATCTGGGTCGGGGAGCGGTGGGCTGATGCGTTGCCGTGTTGATGCCCGAAAAAGAACAAGGGGTTGCGGATGAACCGCAACCCCTTGTTTTTTATGGCTGGGGGACCAGGATTCGAACCTGGGTTAACGGAGTCAGAGTCCGTTGTCCTACCACTAGACGATCCCCCAACGGAAACCGTTTTAGCGCTTGGAGAACTGCGTCGCCCGGCGAGCCTTATGCAGGCCGATCTTCTTGCGCTCGACCATGCGAGCGTCGCGGGTGACGTAGCCGGCGCGGCGAAGCGCAGGCTTCATCTCTTCTTGGTACTGGCACAGCGCGCGGGTGATGCCGTGCCGGATGGCACCGGCCTGGCCGCTCATGCCGCCGCCTTCGACGGTGACGTGGACGTCGAACCGATCACTGGTCTCGGTGAGCTCCAGCGGCTGGCGCACGATCATGCGCGCGGTCTCGCGACCGAAGTAATCGTCCAGGGAACGACCGTTGACCTTGATGTCGCCCTTGCCGGGACGCAGGAAGACCCGCGCGGCGGAGGTTTTGCGACGACCGGTGCCGTAATACTGTTCGGTTGCCATGATGCTATCGATCCGTCCGTTCAGCGCCTATCCGCCCGTGCTTAAATTTCCAGCGCCTGGGGCTGCTGGGCATGGTGCCGGTGTTCCGGACCGGCGTAAACCTTGAGCTTCTTGATCATCTGCCGGCCGAGGCGGTTCTTCGGCAGCATGCCTTTCACGGCGAGCTGCAGCACACGCTCCGGCGCACGCTCAATGAGCTTTTCGAAGGTAAAGTGCTTCATGTTGCCGACGTAGCCCGTGTAACGGTGATACGTCTTGTCCGTGGCCTTGCGGCCGGTGACACCGACCTTCTCCGCGTTGATCACGACGATGTAGTCGCCGGTATCCACGTGCGGGGTGAACTCGGCCTTGTGCTTGCCGCGCAGGCGGTACGCGATCTCCGACGCCAGTCGGCCCAGCGTCTTGCCCGACGCATCGACGACGTACCAGTCGCGTTTGACGTCACCCTGTTTCGCACTGAAGGTCTTCATCGAAACCGTCTCCGAAGCACTAGCTCCTAAGTGAAGGCCGGCAATAGTACACAAACGGGACACGGCATACAAGCCGATACCCCAAGGAAACGCGACCCGCGGGGCCGCGCAAAACAAACACCAAAGGAGTTACTGAGGAGTCGGCGTGTTAGCTGCCACTGTCACCCGCCGACAGTGAAAATTCTGCTACGGCCGGCAGGGACTGTCAACGCGATCGCCGCCGCCGTTGCGGTGGTCCAATCCGGGCTCGGCCCCGTACAATTCGAGACGGAATCAGGACGAGGACAGTAAGGATGAGCGAACGTCGCCTTGGGCTGTTCGACCGGGCCATCGCCCAGTTCGACCAGGGACTGCGAACCGTGTTCGGCAGGCCGGAGACGACCGGCCGCAGCTATCCCGCCGCAGGCTCGGATGATGCCGAGCTGGACGATGCCGCGCGCCGGGAGTCCGCACGGCTCATGCGCGTGAATCACTGCGGCGAGGTCTGTGCCCAGGCCCTCTATCAGGGGCAGGCGCTGACCGCGCGCAATCCGGGCGTGCGCCGGGCGATGGAGCAGGCCGCGGCGGAGGAGAACGATCACCTGGCCTGGTGCCAGCAACGACTGGAAGAGCTGGACAGCCACACCAGTCGTCTCAATCCGTTCTTCTATGTGGGGTCGCTGGCGCTGGGCGCGGCCGCGGGCGCGGTCGGCGATCGCTGGAGCCTGGGATTTCTGGCGGAGACCGAACGGCAGGTGGAACGCCATCTGGAGGGGCACCTGGAGCGGCTGGACCCCGGCGATGCTCCGAGCCGCGCCATCGTGGAGCAGATGAAGGTGGACGAGGCGGGCCACGCAACCATGGCCCTGGAGGCGGGCGCCGCTGAGCTCCCCGCCCCGGTGAAGCGCTTCATGGGGTTGTCGTCCCGGGTGATGACGGGCACCACCTACTGGATCTGAACGGACCCGGGCGTGGCGCTCAGACGTCCTGCCCCGGGGTGAGGTTCCGGCCCGAGAATATCTCGGTCATCTCCCGACGCAGCACGCGGCGGATCTCCTCGCGCTCTTCGGCGGAGAGATCGTCGGACGACTCGCCGAACAGGTAGTCCTCGATGTCCCAGTCCTTCAGGATCATCTTCGTGTGGAAGATGTTCTCCTGGAAGACGTTGACGTCGATGGTGTGATAGCGGCGCAGCGTGTCCTCCGCCAGGTAGTTCTGGATGGAGTTGATCTCGTGATCGATGAAGTGCTTGCGCCCCTCCACGTCCCTCGTGAAACCGCGCACGCGGTAGTCCATGGTCACGATGTCGGAATCGAACGAGTGGATCAGGTAATTCAGCGCCTTCAGCGGTGAGATGAGGCCGCAGGTCGAGACGTCGATATCCGCCCGGAAGGTGCTCACGCCCCGGTAGGGGTGGCTCTCCGGGTAGGTGTGCACGGTGATGTGGCTCTTGTCCAGATGGGCTAGCACGGTGTCCGGAAGCGGACCCGGGGAGGCCGGTGCGGTAACGTAGGTGTCGTCCCCGTCCTCGCCGTCTTCCTCGGCGATCAGCAGCGTAACGCTGGCACCCTGCGGCTCGTAGTCCTGCCGCGCGATGTTGAGTACCGTGGCGCCGATGATGTCGGACACTCCGGTGAGGATCTGGGTCAGGCGCTCGGCGTTGTAGACCTCGTCAATGTAGTCGATGTAAGCCTGACGCTGCTCCGGTGTATTGGCGTAGCAGATATCGTAGATATTGAAGCTCAGCGACTTGGTCAGGTTGTTGAACCCGTAGAGCTTCACTTTCTCCGGCTGCGCCAATGCTTCGCCCTCCAACGCCTGGTTGATGTAAGCCAGGGCACTCGGCCCCGTATAAAGCCACCGGCCGGTCAGCCGTCCAGCAACTCGAAATCGTGGGTAATCTCCGCGGCCTTGCCGAGCATGATCGAGGCCGAGCAGTATTTCTCCGCCGACAGCTCCACCGCCCGGCGCACGACCGCCTCCCGAAGGCCCTTGCCGCTGACCCGGTAGTGCAGATGAATGCGGGTGAAAACCTTCGGGGGCTCCTCGGCGCGCTCACCGCTCACTTCAACGGTGCAGTCCTCAACGGCGTGGCGACCCTTTCGCAGGATATGGACAACATCCACCCCCGAGCAGCTCGCCAGACTGCATCAGTTCCATGGGGCGCGGACCGCTGTCCTCGCCGCCCAGGTCCGGCGGCCCGTCGACGTTCACCGTGTGGCCGCTTCCGGTGGTGCCCTCGAAGGCCATGCCGCCGCGCCATTTCACCGTTGCCTTCATCGCATCCCCGGGAGTCCGCCCAAACGAAGAAAAGGATCCTCCCGGCCCGGGAGAGACCCTTTTATCTGTGTAATCGCGTAGTATACCCTCGGGTTATCCACCATCAAAATAGTGCATAGCTCAAATTTTCTGGCGCCTTGCTTCGACGTTGTGCTTATACTACGTATAGGCTGACGGCCTTTTTTAGCCATGGCGCTCGCAGGGACAAAAATATGGTTCAGGCGGCTAAAGATATATTGACTAAGCCCCCAATCGACCGGCTTTTGCGGCATTGCCATCGACGTCGCTACCCGCCGAAGACAGTGGTTATCTACGCGGGAGACCAGTCCGACGCACTCTATTACATAATCGAGGGCTCGGTTTCCGTGCTGATGGACGACGAGAGCGGCCACGAACTGGTGCTGGCATACCTGAACGCCGGCGACTTTTTCGGGGAAATGGGACTGTTCGGCCGGACCAGTACGCGCAGTGCGTGGATTCGCACCCGCACGCACTGCGAGTTGGCGGAGATCAGTTACAGCCGCTTTCGACAGGTCGCCAACGAGGATCCACAGGTGCTTTTCCATCTGGCCGGCCAGATGGCGGACAGGCTGCGCAAGACCAGCATGAAAGTCCGTGACCTGGCGTTCCTCGATGTCACCGGCCGCATCGCCCGCACGCTGCTGGATCTCGCCAAGGAGCCGGACGCGATGACCCACCCGGACGGAATGCAGATCCGCATCACCCGGCAGGAGCTGGGTCGCATCGTTGGCTGCTCCCGGGAGATGGTCGGGCGGGTTCTGAAGGACCTGGAGGAGCAGGGGCTCATCTCGGTCAGCGGCAAGACGATGGTGATCTTCAACACCCGCTGACCGCAGCGCCGGGGGAGAGAGAACGCACGCACCGGCGCGCCTCACGCGCCGGTGGTATACGTCGTTACCGCCTGAACAGCTCGCCCAGACGCTGGCCCGGATTCTCGGCACGCATGAACGCCTCCCCCACCAGGAAGCAGTGCACGCCGGCCGCGCGCATGTAGTCGACCTCTTCCGGCGTGAGGATGCCGCTTTCCGTGACCAGCAACG
>JASFMS010000168.1:0-5263 GCA_050117435.1 Ectothiorhodospiraceae bacterium
CCGGTGCGCTCCGGTGCCTGAAGGACATGGGCCACGAAGAGAGTAAACAGGGTGGCGGGTAGGCCGTTCGCCATGCCATTGAGTACATACGCGAGCATCAGGCGCTGGAAAGGGCGGTTGCCGCGGATAAGCGCCCAGCCGCGCTGCCAGCCCGGCGGCGCGCTCGCCACGCGTTTCTCCGGCACCAGCCGGCAGGTCAGCGCCACCGACAGTGGCAGCGTCGCGACCAGTACCCAGGCCAGTCCTCTCAGCGCATCGGCGTCCGCCCGCCCACTGCCTGCCAGCGACGGCCATGCCACGGCGAGCAGCGTGCCCACGATCATGAAACTCTCCCGGCTCGCCGTTATGCTGGCCCGGCGGTCGTAGTCCGTGGAGAGTTCGGCGCCCCAGGCGGTATACGGCAGCGAGACCAGCGTCCAGCCCAGGTAGGCGGCGAGTCCCCAGCCCAGCAGGTACGTCAGGTCCACATCGGCGGGTGGGCGGAACAGTTGCCACGCACTGAAGAGCAACAGCGGTGTGCCCGCCAGCATCAGCGGCCGCCGCCGACCCAGGCGTGTATTCAGTCGATCGCCCAGCAGGCCGATGGCCGGGTCGGTAACGACGTCCCACAGGCGTGCCACCAGCAGTGCCGAGCCCACGGCGGCGAGCCCCAGCTGTTCCCCGTAGAAGCCGGGCAGGAAGACGTACATGGGTATGCCCAGCATGGCCAGTGGCAATGCGGGCAGTCCGTAGACCAGATTTTCCGCCCGTGCCGGGAGGCTCACCGCGCGCCCGCCGGGCGCTCGAGGCAAAGCTGCCACAGGTCGGTGCGTCCGGTGCTGAATCCCGCCTCGCAGTACGCCAGGTAGTATCGCCACAGGCGCAGGAAGCGCTCGTCGAATCCGAGACCGCGCACCGTCTCAGTCGCCCGGCAGAACGCGGTGTGCCAACGCTGGAGGGTGCGAGCGTAGTCGGCGCCAAAGCGCTGGGCATCGTGCTCCACCAGCCCTGCCGCTGAAGCATGCGCGGCGAGGTGGCGCCGCGTCGGCAGCATGCCTCCGGGGAATACCCGCTCCTGGATGAAGTCCGGGTGGCGGCGGTAGTCCTCGAAGTAGTCCTCGTCGATGGTTATGACCTGCAGGGCAGCCCGTCCCCCCGGCCGCAGGCGCTCGCGGAGTGTGTCGAAGTAGAGGGGCCAGTACGCCTCGCCCACAGCCTCCACCATCTCGATGGAGATGATGTGATCGAACTGCCCGGTGAGGTCCCGATAATCCTGCAGCCGGAACTCGATACGGTCCGACAGACCGGCCTCACTGGCCTGCTGGCGGGCCCAGCTCAGCTGCTCGGTCGAGAGTGTCACCGCGGTAACCCGTGCCCCGCGCCGGGCCGCCTGTATGGCCATTCCGCCCCAGCCGCAGCCGATTTCCAGGATGTGGTCCCCGCGCCGGATGCCCAGTTGGTCGAGCAGGCGTTCATACTTGTTCCTCTGAGCGTCGGCAAGCGGCTGATCCTCCGCGTCGAACAGGGCGGCGGAGTAGGTCATGGTTGAGTCCAGCCAGAGCCGGTAGAAACCGTTGCCCAGGTCGTAATGCGCTTCAATGTTGCGGCGGCTCCCGGCACGGGTGTTGCGGCGGGCCTGATGTCGCAGGCTCGCGAGTGCGCGGGCGAGCCACTGGCCGGTGGCGATGGCGCCGAAATGGTGTTCGTTGATGGCGAGCACGTGAAGCAGTCGGGTCGGTTCCGGGCTGCTCCATTCTCCGGCGATATACGCATCCGCAAGGCCGTTGGCGCCACCGTGGGCAAGCCGCAGGAGCAGTCGCCATGGTGCGTGCAGATGCAACGCAGCGTCGGGCCCCGGGTTGGGGCCCTGGATGTAAAAGGTCTCTCCGCCCGGCAGGAGGCACTCGAGGGAACCGTGTTGAAGCCGGGAGAGGCGCTCGAACAGGATGCTCGCGGCCAGGGGCAGCGTGGACGGGCGACAGAGAACCGCCGACTTCGACGTCGTCATCGGGTTACCTCCGGTGCGGGTGGTACGGGCTTGCGGTGGAAGCGGGCTCCGCGTAGCCACAGTCGAAGGGCGTGCCAGTGGATGGCCAATATCACCTTCAGGGTCATCAGCGGCATGGCGGCGACGCAGCGCAACACGGCGGCGTCGGTTAGCTCGCGGGCGTGAAGCGTCTGCACGGCGACCAGAGACGGCCGCCGATCCCCTTCGGCGGTGTAGCGGATGGTGGTCGTCGCGCATTGTCCGGGTTCCCCGATTCGGAAGTCGTAGTGACCGCCCAGGGGCAGAAACGGCGAGACGTGAAACACCTTCGCCGTGCTGTCCTGTACCGGCCACCGCATGGCCCGACCGTCCCTGTGCAGCAGGTAGCCATGCCACTCTCCGAACGTATTCCGCACTTCGCAGAGCACGGCGCGCAGACTGCCGTCACGGTGGTGGCAGAACCACAGCGACAGCGGGTTGAAGACGTACCCCATGACCCGCGGGTAACAGAGAATCCGAACGGCGCCGCCGCTGATGTCCACCCCCGCGGCGCCCAGCACACCGTCGATCCAGGGCCTCAGCGGCGATCCGTCCTTGGGGCCGTGGTCGCGGTCGTGAAAGCTCAGGAGGTTGAAGCGGTTGTGGCTGAACAACCTCAGTTGCGACGCCGTTTCCTCGAGCCTGTCGATGTCGAGCAGAAGGCTGAAGACCCGGTGCCGCAATCGCATGGGCGGTGCCGCCAGCCGGCGATGGGACACCCGTCCCAGGTAGAGGCTACCGATGCTTCCGGCCATCATTCCACCGCGCTTCCCAGAGGCGCTGCCGCAATAGACGGGGCGGGAGCCACGTGGGCGGGTGCCGCCCCCCACGGCGCCTGCACGCCGAGCAGCTCGGCCACCTGGACGGCGGAGCGCAGCGCGTCCTCGTGAAACCCGTAGCCGAAATAGCTGCCGCAGAACCAGGTACTCCGCCGGCCCTGAAGATCCCCCAGGTGCTGCTGCGCGGCCATGGCCTCCCGGTCGAAAACCGGATGGTGGTACTGCGCCCGGGAGAGTATGTGCCCGTCCTCGGGCATGCTCAGCGGATTCAGCGACACGAACACGTCGGTTTCCGTCTCGAGCGCCTGCAGGCGATTCATCCAGTACGTAACGGAGACCGGGCCCTCTGCGTCGTCGGCCCCATTGCTGAGGTGGTTCCACGCTGACCAGACGCCCCGGCGGCGCGGCATCAGGCCGGCGTCGGTATGGAGAATCGCCTCGTTGG
The DNA here is from genome assembly GCA_050117435.1 of Ectothiorhodospiraceae bacterium. Taxonomy (GTDB): domain Bacteria; phylum Pseudomonadota; class Gammaproteobacteria; order Nitrococcales; family Nitrococcaceae; genus JASFMS01. The sequence goes on from JASFMS010000168.1 coordinate 3,230, forward strand.
CCTGGTAGCGAAAGGCACCGAGTACCTGGCGCTCCGGTCCGTCGGGGCCTTCCAGCATGGCGAGTGCTTCGTCGGCGTGGCAGGCAAGCACGACGCCGTCGAAAACGCCCAGTTCGCCCCTGGCGTCATGAATGCGCACACGGCCGTCCTGGCGGCGGATCCGGGTAACCGGCGTCTGCGTCCACACCCGCGGGATCGCCGGCAGCATGCGTCTGACATACTCCCTGCCTCCTCCGCACACGGTGCGCCATTGCGGCCGGCCGGATAGCTGGACGAGGCCGTGATTGCGGAAGAAACGCAGGAAATGCTCTGCCGGAAAGTCCAGCATCTGCTCCTGGGGACAGGACCAGATCGCGGCGCCCATGGGCAGGAGATAGTAACGACGGAACGCCTCGCCGAGGCCCAGTTCGTCGAGATGATCGCCCAGGCTGGCCGTGGCGGGCACGCCGCTGTGAGCGCGGCGCACGGCATCGCGGTTGAAGCGCAAAATGTCGCCGATCATCCGCCACATGGCCGGGCGGACGAGGTTGCGGCGCTGGGCGAAGAGGTTGCGTAACGAGTCGCCGGCGTATTCCACATCCGGCTCCGTGGAGGAAAAGGCGAACGACATGTCCGACGCCCGGGTCGGCACGTCCAGACGGCGGAAGAGCCCGGTGAGGTTGGGATAGTTCAGCTCGTTGTAGACGATGAAGCCGGTGTCCACCGGGGTGCGACCGTCCGGCAGGTCGCATTCGACGGTGTTCGTGTGTCCGCCGACGTAGTCGTTCCGTTCGAAGAGCGTCACATGGTAGCGCCTGCTCAGCAGCCACGCCGCGCCCAGCCCCGCGATTCCCCCGCCTACGACTGCCAATCGTGAAATGCGCTCCATGAGTGCCTCCTGCCCAGTGTTGTATGATTATTGTATAAGTTTTTTCACCGGTCAATCGGGAGCTGCACGACATTGCGGCCCGGCGGGCGTGTCGCCGTTCATTGGCTGTATAGCCTTCAGGTAGACATTGACCGATTTCGGGGAGCGCCAGTGCTGCCGGGTATGACACCGCCGGCGAAGCAGCGTCCGCCGGAGGTAGACGTTGCTCCTTCTCTGCGGACGGACCCGGCGAAGGTTTCGCCGCGCAATTGGCTTTGCGCGGCGGCGGTCGGTGCGTATCATGAACAATCCCGGGCGGTGGAGAGTTGGATTAGTGTCTGTACATCAGAGTGCCGAGGAGTTCCTTCCCCTGCGCGTGGCCGTTCTCACCATTTCCGATACCCGTTCGAGGGAGAACGACCGCTCCGGCGATGCACTCTGCGAGGGCTTGCAGGAAGCCGGTCACGAGCTGGTCGCGCGGGAGATCGTCAAAGACGATATCTATGCCATTCGTGCGGTGGTATCCGCGTGGATTGCGGAGGCGGGAATTCAGGCGGTGTTGGCTACCGGCGGCACCGGATTCACGGACCGTGACAGCACCCCGGAGGCCATCAGACCGCTACTGGACAAGGAGATCGGCGGTTTCGGCGAGCTGTTCCGCCAGATATCGTTCCAGGAAATCGGAACGTCCACGTTGCAGTCCCGGGCCATGGCCGGGCTCGCGAATTCGACTTTCGTGGCCTGCTTGCCCGGTTCCACGGGGGCGTGCCGTACGGCATGGGACCAGATCCTGCGCGAGCAGCTGGACGTTCGCCACCGACCCTGCAACCTGGCCGAGCTGGTACTGGTGAATTCCTAGGGAGGATTGTTCAGTGTCCCGCAAGCGCAAAGGCGATACCCGGCGCGACATACTCAATACGGCCGAGCACCTGTTGCAGATGCGCGGCTTCAACGGCTTCAGCTATCAGCACATCGCCGCCCAGCTGGGGATTCGCAACGCCGCCGTGCACTATCACTTCCCGGGCAAGAGTGACCTGGGTGTGGCCATCGTTCGTCGCTTCCGCGACGATTTTCACTGGTGGGCGGCGCAGCTCGACGCCAAAGGCGCCACGGCCGCCGAGCGGATGGAAGCGTTCTTCGAACTGGATCAACGCTACGCCGAGCAGAACAAGGTCTGCCCGCTGGGC
>JASFMS010000169.1:0-5263 GCA_050117435.1 Ectothiorhodospiraceae bacterium
TCGACTGAGATCGCCGCAATCCACGCCCGCGCCGGGAACGATGGGCATCGCTGCCGCTGGGGCGTTAACTCGCCGGGTAGGATGGGCAGAACGCAGTGATCCCCATCAATCTCCCGGCACGCCTTCGTCGCCCGGGACAACAGTCAAGCACGTAGGCCGGAATAAGGACCGTCAGGGACGTTTCCGGCGTCTCACCACACCGCAGCCCTCACGATGCGACGCCGGGAACGCTGCGCTCATCCCGGCCTACGACTGAGACATCGCGTAAAAAACGCCCGCGTGCGGTGAACGCCGCGATCCTCGCACACGTTGGGAACGATGGGCATCGCAGTCGCGCTGCGGCAGTTGCCTTGCCCGGTAGGATGGGCAGAACACAGTGATGCCCATCAATCTGCCGAAACACCACGAGGAACACGCGTGCACCGAGCGCTGAACTCACTCGGCCCTGCGATAGCGCGCCGGCGTCCGAAATTCTTCACGAACTCTGGGAAAACGTGGCACAGCCCCGGCGCAATTCGGGTCACTCCAGGCGGGGCAACCCCCGCAGCGCGGACGCCGCGGCCTCTCCGGCACTCGCACCGACGCGATCCGCCAGCCGCTGAAGCAGATTCTTCTGCACGGTGTAGTTGACAGTGGTCTCCGCGCCGATGACCTCCCTGGCGACGTAGTCGGTACTGCCGAATCCGTCCACCAGACCGAGATCCTTTGCCTTCTCTCCCGTCCACATCAGGCCGCTGAACAGCTCCGGGTCGTCCCCGAGCCGATCGCCGCGCCCTGCCTTCACCGCATCGATGAACTGCTGATGTATCCGTTCCAGCATGGCGTTTGCGTGCTCCACGTCGCTGGGTTTCTCGGGCTCGAAAGGATCGAGAAAATCCTTGTTGCTGCCGGCGTGGTGGACACGGCGCTCCACACCGAGCTTGTCCAGCGCTCCGTTGAATCCGAACCCGCGCATGATGACGCCGATGGAACCGACCATGGACGCCTTGTCCGCGTAGATGCGGTCCGCGGCAGACGCGATGTAATAGGCGCCGGAGGCACAGATATCGCCCGCCACCGCGTACACCGGAATGTCCGGATGCTTCTTGCGCAGACGGCGAATCTCATCGTAGACGCGCCCCGCCTGCACCGGGCTGCCGCCGGGACTGTTCACGCGCAGCACGACACCGGCAACACCGCTGGCGGAATAGGCGGCCCGCAGACCATCGATAATCCGCTGCGCCGACGCCGGCGATTCGGCGCTGATTTCCCCGTCCACGTCCACCACCGCCGTGTGGCGCCCGATTTCGGCTCCGGCCGGCCATTCGCAGGAGGGGGACATGGCGAGCAGCGCAAACAGGTAAATGAACAGCAGGATCTTGAAAAAAATTCCCCAACGCCGCGCCCGCCGACGCTCCCGAATCCCCTCCAGGGCAATTTCGCGCAGCGCGTCGCGTTCCCATTGATCGTTTTCGTTCATTCCGGACTTCCCTCTCCCTGTTTCGAGCCCTTCGAAAGCGAATCCAGGATTCCCTGAAGCGCCTCGGGCAACGGTGCCGTAACCTCGACTTCCCGGCCATCCCCCACCTGAAACCGCATCGTCGCCGCATGCAGAAACAGCCGTCTCAGGCCGATCTGACGCAGTTCGGCGTTCGCCGCGTCATCTCCATACTTCGAATCCCCCGCCACCGGGTGACCCAGGTGGCGGGCATGGACACGGATCTGGTGCATCCGGCCGGTTTGGAGATCCGCCTCCACCAGAGTCCAGCCTGAAAAACGCTCCAGCGGGGTAAAGACGGTCCGGGACGGCTTGCCCGCTGCGCTGACCCGGACTACCGACTCCCCGCCCCTGCCCCGCTGACGCTCCAATGGCTCTTCCACCGGCACGGGACCCCTCGGCATCCGTCCGTGAAGCAGTGCAAGGTAACGCTTCGTGACGGCTCCCGAGCGCAGCTGCTCGTGGAGCTGCTGGAGCACGTTTCGCCGCTTGGCCAGGACGAGGCAACCGCTCGTGTCGCGGTCCAGGCGGTGCGCCAGATCCAGAAATTTCTGCCCCGGCCGCATTGCCCGGAGGGCTTCGACGACGCCATAGGCAAGGCCGCTACCACCGTGCACCGCCATGCCGGACGGTTTGTCGATAACGAGGATTTCCTCGTCTTCATGAAGGATCGCCCCTTCCAGACGCTCAATGATGCGACTCGATGGGGCCTGGACCTCCCTCTCTGCCAGGCGCACCGGCGGCAGGCGCAAGCGGTCGCCCGTCTGAAGGCGATACCCCGGCCGCGCCCGGCCGCCGTTCACGCGCACCTCGCCCTTGCGCAGAAGGCGGTAAACGCGCGTTTTCGGCAGCCCCTTCAGCTCCCTCAGCAGAAAGTTGTCGATTCTCTGCCCCGCGAATTCCGGGGCAATGTCAATATGCCGTACCGCCGCCACGAAAACCTCGAAGACCTGAACGCCGAAAATGGCCGGAACCGTACCGAAACGGGGATCATAACAGCTACGTGAACCCCCCGCCGCCGGCGGCGACAGCCGCCCCCGGGAACGCCTGTCGGTATACCCTCTGCACCAGCGGCGAGGCGGCTCTTGAGCGTTTGATGGTCCCATCCAACGCTGATATAGTTGCCGGCGTATTACAGCGCATCGCTAAACCGCGCCATGAAGCGGCCCGAGTCGCGTTGTAAATACGGAATTCCACGGTGAGAGCGCCTGCATCGACGGAGCATCTCGCCGGACGCGTACAGACGCAGTTCGCAATTGTTTAAAGTCAGGGTCACCCGGCGTCACGGGCAGAATGCGCATGACGCCGGCACAAAATGCGCCCCCTGTCGTCCTCGTTCCGATCGCCCGTTCTGGAAACGGTCGTTTCGCGGCTGATCGCCCTGTCATTCGGCTCTTGGGCCGAAGTGGACGTGCCGTCGCAGCCCGCCATCGTATTGCATGGCCGGGCGCCGGTGCTCGACGCGAGAAGATGAGGACACGGGTCGAGCGCCGGAGAGCAGTTAAACATGAAAAGAATGCTGATCAACGCAACTCAGCCAGAGGAGTTGCGCGTCGCCCTCGTTGACGGCCAGTCACTATACGATCTCGATATCGAGACCCCCGCCCGGGAACGCAAGAAAGCCAATATCTACAAAGGAAAGGTCACTCGGATCGAACCGAGCCTGGAAGCGGCGTTCGTCCAGTACGGCGCGGAGCGGCACGGTTTTCTCCCGTTCAAGGAAATTGCCCGCGGCTATTTTCAGGGCGAAGGCGACATCGACCCGGCCAAAGTCGGCATCAAGGATGTCATTTCCGAGGGTCAGGAACTTGTCGTCCAGGTGGACAAGGAGGAGCGCGGCAACAAGGGCGCCGCTCTGACCACTTTCGTCAGCCTCGCCGGGCGCTACCTGGTGCTGATGCCGAACAACCCCCGCGCCGGCGGTGTGTCCAGACGCATCGAGGGGCAGGACCGTTCCGAGGTGCGCGACGCCCTGCGCGAGCTCGAAGTCCCGGAAGGCATGGGACTGATCGTCCGCACCGCCGGGGTCGGCCGCAGCGTCGAAGAGCTGCAGTGGGATCTGGACTACCTCCTCAACCTGTGGAGTGCCATCCAGCGAGCCGCGGAAGAACGCACCGCACCCTTCCTGATCTATCAGGAGAGCGACGTTATCATCCGCGCGCTGCGCGACTATCTGCGCTCGGATATCGGCGAGATTCTTATTGATGACCGCACCGTTTACGACAAGGCGCGGGAATTCGTGCAGCAGGTTATGCCCCACAACCTGCAGAAGCTGAAGCACTACGACGATCAGGTCCCCCTGTTCACCCGTTACCAGATCGAGAGCCAGATAGAGTCGGCATTCCAGCGTGACGTGCGTCTGCCCAGCGGCGGGGCCATCGTCATCGATCACACCGAGGCGCTGATCTCCATCGACATCAACTCCTCCCGCGCCACCAAGGGAGCGGACATCGAGGAGACCGCGCTCAACACCAACCTCGAGGCCGCCGACGAGATCGCCCGGCAGCTCCGGCTCAGGGACCTGGGCGGACTGATCGTGATCGACTTCATCGACATGGGGCCGAACCGGAACCAGCGTGAGGTTGAAAACCGGCTTCGCGAGGCGGTCAAAATGGACCGCGCGCGGGTACAGGTGGGCCGTATTTCCCGCTTCGGCCTGCTGGAAATGTCGCGCCAGCGGCTTCGGTCGTCTCTGGGTGAATCGAGCCAGGAAGTCTGTTCGCGTTGCAGCGGCCAGGGAACGGTGCGCAGCGTGGATTCGCTGTCCCTCTCCATTCTTCGCCTGATCGAGGAAGAGGCGATGAAGGAGAAGACGGGCAAAGTGGTCTGCCAGCTGCCGGTGGACGTGGCCACGTTCCTCCTGAACGAAAAGCGGGCCGCCATAAACACCATCGAACAGCGCAACGGCATTGACGTCATTCTGATTCCCAACCGGAATCTGGAGACCCCGCACTACGACGTTCAGCGCATTCGCACCGATGACCGCAGCGCAGACGAGGCCAGCTACCGGCTGGTTAGCGAAGAGGCGGAAACTGCCACGGCGGAGAAACTCGTCACCTCCGAACGCTCCAAACCCGAGCAGCCGGCCGTGCGCACCGTTGCGCCGGCCACACCGGCACCTCCCCCTGCCCCGGAGAAGCCCCGCAGCGGCGCAGAGGAGACCCGTAAGGAGCAACCGGCCGCGCCGACGCGCGAACCGACCAAGCCATTGGGCGGATTTTTCGGCTGGTTGCGCAAGCTGATAGGTACCGGGGAAGCCGAAAGCGGCCAGCAGGAGCAGGCCGAGCAGAAGGCGGCGGAGAAGCCCCGCAGCAGCGGGCATCGTCAGACTTCCAGCGAGCGCGGCAACGGTCAGCGTGGTCGCGGCGGGCAGAAGCGGCAGCGCTCAGGTGAACGCCCGACGCAGGCGAAATCGGCAAACAAGAGCGCGCCAAAGGCCAGCCCTTCGGGATCCGACAACGAGGGCGAATCCCAGAAAGGTCGCAAGGGCGAAGCCGCCGGCGGCGACGACGCGAATTCCGCCGAGAGCAAAGAGCGCAGCTCTACCGGCAACAGCGGCAACCGCAACCGTCGTGGTCGACGCGGCGGGCGCCGCCGCCGCCGCAGCTCCGGCAGCGGCAACGGCAATGGGGGTAACGGCGGCGATCGTCAGTCCGGGGGCAGCGAGGCCTCACGCAGCGACGACGCCGGTAGCACGGAAGGCACCCGGGACGGCAACACCACGGCTCCCAAGGAGTCCCCGGCCAAGCAGACGGCGGCGGCCGAAGAGAAACCGAAGGCGAGCGA
>JASFMS010000170.1:0-5260 GCA_050117435.1 Ectothiorhodospiraceae bacterium
CATCTCACCGCCACGAGCCTCGGACTCCGCCGCCCGGATGGCATCCGTGACCAGGTGGTGATCGGGCGACTTGGAACAGGCCGGGTCGGTGCGGGTGGCATCGCCGGTGAGCAGAAACGCCTGACAGCGGCAGCCGCCAAAGTCGTGGCCGCGCTCCGGGCACGAACGGCAGGGCTCGCGCATCCAGTCTTCGCCGCGAAAGCGGTTGAAGGCAGGTGACTCCCGCCAGATCCATTTCAGGTCGTGATCCCGGACCGAAGGAAACTCCAGGCCGTCGATGGAGGCCGCCTCCTGACACGGGAGGGCGCTGCCGTCGGGCGCGATGGTAAGGTGCACCGCCCCCCAGCCGTTCATGCATGCCTTCGGGCGGCCTTCGTAATAGTCCGGCACCACGAAGTAGAGCGGCATGCGCTCACCAAGGCGCGCGCGGGCGGCCTCGATCTCCGCCTCCGCCGTCGCGAGCTGCTCGCGCGTCGGCAACAATTCCGAGCGGTTGAGCAAAGCCCAGTTGTAATACTGGATATTGGCGAACTCGACGAAATCGGCACCGACCGATTCCGCCAGTTCGATCATCTCGCCCACCGCTTCGATGTTGTGCCGCGAAATCGGCACGTTCAGCACCATGGGAAAGCCCTGTGCCTTGATCTCGCGGGCAATCGCCACTTTCTTCTCGAACGACCGCGTCCCGACCAGGGCGTCGTTGCGATCACGCTCGGCGTGTTGGAGGCTCAATTGCACCTGCTTCAGGCCGGCCTGCTTCAGTTGGCGCAGGCGCGCCCGGTCCAGCCCCATGCCGGAGGTAATCAGGTTGGTGTAGAAACCGAGCCCGTCCGCCTCCGCCACAAGCGCCTCCAGATCGCGGCGCAGTGCCGGCTCCCCCCCGGAAAACCCCAACTGCAGTGCCCCCAGTTCGCGGGCCTGTCGGAGAACCCGCTTCCATTCATCGGTGTCGAGTTCCTGAGCGTAGCGGTCGAGTTGAAGCGGATTGTTGCACCACGGACAGGCGAGCGGGCAGCGGTAGGTCAGTTCCAGGACCAGCCACAGCGGCGTAGGCTCGCCGTCAAGCAGCAGTTCGGATCCAGCCTTTTGCATGGGAGGCCTCCAGAAAACGGTATACGTCGTCGCTCAGACCGGTGGTTTCGAACGCCCGCTCCAGGTCCGCGACGATGTCCGTCACGGTGGCCTCCCCGTCGCACCGGCGCAGAATCTCTCCCGCGGGTCGGTTCAGCTTGACGATGCCTTCCGGGTAGAGCAGCAGAAAGGCGCCCTGTCGCTCTTCCCAGCGGAGCAGATACGTCGCCTCGATACGTGGCCTGTGCTCGGCGCCGATAGCGCCACGGGCGGCTGAGGGTTGCGTTTGCAGCATGCCGGTCTCCCAGGTGTCTGCAGGGGAGCGGGGGCGCCCGGTGGGCACCCCGCTCGCGGCTATCTCACATAGACGTACGCGGTAACCTCGAAGCCCAGTCTCAGATCACAGTAGGCAGGGGTCTCCCATTTCATGACGTCTCTCCTCTCGATATTGGCTTTTTCGGGACTGATGTCGGGACGGCTCACTGGAGCCGTTCCCGTTGTCCTCAGTGCAACCGCCGTGCCAGCCTTCGTCGGGCGCGTTACGGCGGCACGCAGGGAGGTTTCGTGCGGTCACCCGGGTCGAAGCGGCCGTTACGCGCCGTGCACGTTGCTCCGGGAGCGTGACAGGATGTAACGGGGTACTGCGGTGTACCGGCGGCATTGCGAAGCGGGCTCTCGGCTCAGCTGTCGTCCGGGCGCCCGACGCGGACGCGATGTCCCGGAGCAGGCGCTCACGGACCCCTACGACAGTTCCTGGGGGCCGCGCGGCGGCGGGCCGGCGGCCGCCAGCGCCTCCCACTCCTCGTCGCTGAACAGCCGGGAACGCGTCAGGAACCTTACGCCTTCCGGCGCTTCCAGCGAGAAACCGCTACCCCGCCCTCCGACGACGTCGATGGTCAGGTGGGTATGCTCCCAGTACTCGAACTGCGATCCACCGATGTAGAACGGTTGTCCGGCGATGGTTCCCAGAAAGACGTCGTTCTCGCCAACCCGGAACTCGTCCCGCGGGTAGCACATCGGTGCACTGCCATCGCAGCAGCCCCCCGACTGGTGGAACAGCAGCGCTCCGTGTTTCTCCCTGAGGTGCTCGATGACGGCATATGCCATGTCGGTTACGGAAACCCGGTTTGCGGCCATGGTCGTTCTCCTGAGCCGGCATACGGAAAAAAAAGAGGCCGCCCGGACGCGAATCGCTGACCGGGCGGCAAACGGAGGCCGTTCGGAATCAGAAGAAGCCGAGCGGATTGGGGTCGTAGCTGACAAGCAGGTTCTTGGTCTGCTGGTAGTGCTCCAGCATCATCTGATGGTTCTCACGGCCGATGCCGGACTGCTTGTAGCCGCCGAACGCGGCATGCGCCGGATAGAGGTGGTAGCAGTTGGTCCACACGCGGCCGGCCTCGATGCCACGCCCCACGCGGTACGCGCGGTTCATGTCCCGGGTCCAGACGCCGGCGCCCAGGCCGTAGAGGGTGTCGTTGGCGATCGCCAGGGCGTCATCCATGTCCCGGAACGCCGTGACCGAAACCACCGGACCGAAGATTTCCTCCTGGAAGATGCGCATCCGGTTGGTGCCTTCGAAAATCGTCGGCTGAACGTAGTAACCGCCGGCCAGATCGCCCTCCGGCTCGAAGCGCTCACCGCCCGTAAGCACCTTGGCACCTTCCTGCCGACCGATCTCGATGTAGGAGAGAATCTTCTCGAACTGGTCGCTGGATGCCTGCGCACCGATCATGGTGTCGGTATCCAGCGGGTTGCCCTGTTTGACGCCCCGGGTGCGGGCCACCGCCGCCTCCATGAACTCGTCGTAGAACGACTGCTGGATCAGCGCCCTCGAGGGGCAGGTGCAGACCTCGCCCTGGTTGAGCGCAAACATGGCGAACCCTTCCAGGGACTTCTGCCGGAACTGGTCGTCGGCGGCGAAGCAGTCCTCGAAGAAGACGTTCGGGGATTTTCCGCCCAGCTCCAGGGTCACCGGAATCAGGTTCTCCGAGGCGTACTGCATGATGAGCCGGCCGGTGGTGGTCTCACCGGTAAAGGCCACCTTGGCGACGCGGCTGCTGCTGGCGAGCGGCTTGCCGGCCTCTGCGCCGAACCCGTTGACGACGTTGACGACGCCCGGCGGAAGCAGGTCGCCGATCAGTTCCATGAGAACAAGGATCGAGGTCGGCGTCTGCTCGGCCGGTTTGAGAACCACGGCGTTGCCGGTGGCCAGCGCCGGCGCCAGCTTCCAGGTCGCCATGAGAATCGGGAAATTCCAGGGAATGATCTGACCCACGACCCCCAGCGGTTCGTGAAAGTGGTAGGCGACGGTGGCGTCGTCCAGCTGGCCGATGGACCCCTCCTGGGCTCGAATGGCGGCCGCGAAGTAGCGGAAATGGTCGATGGCCAGGGGAATGTCGGCCATCAGCGTCTCGCGCACGGGCTTGCCGTTCTCCCAGGTTTCCGCCACCGCGAGCATTTCCAGGTTCTCTTCCATGCGGTCGGCGATGCGGTTGAGGACATTGGCCCGCTCCGCGACCGACGCTGCCGCCCACCCGGTCTTGGCGGCGTGCGCGGCATCGAGCGCCTTTTCGATGTCCTCCGCCGTCGACCGCGCCACCTCACAGAACGGGCGTCCGTTGACCGGACTCGGGTTCTCGAAGTACTGCCCCTTCACCGGCGCGGTCCACTCGCCACCGATCAGGTTGTCGTAGCGGCTCCTGAAATGAACCTTGGAACCCTCCAGTCCAGGCTGTTCATAACGCATTTCTCGTCTCCTCCTCGTCGGACGTTGTGGTCTTGAACCGAGACGGCACCGTCATCGCCGGATCCTGACCCGGCTGGCGACGCCGGCCAGTGAGCGTTTAGCAATCCATGTGCCACGAGGTGAAGCGGCTGATTTGAAAGCGTATTTCGGGATTTTCGCCCGCCTCAGCGGGAGACGCGGTGCGACGCGGCGGCAACAGCCGAACGCGGCGGCCGCGACACCGCGAGGCCCGCGAAGCCCCGGGGTACGGCGCGTTCACGCTGGTGTTCCCTGCGTCCCCTGCAGACCGGCGCACTCTGTCACGCAATCGGCACAGGCCGACGGCACGCCCCCGCCATCTCGCCCCGCCGTCGCGGCCAACAGGCGCTGGTGCGTGTCTTGCACGAAACGTGGGAGCCACGGAATCCCATGGAGCCGGACATGCCCTCTACCACCGAGCACGGGGACTGCGCTGCAGAGGAGAGTCGACGATGAGTGCATCCGACGGGGTTCTGGCTGCGCACCGTCTGAGTAAGTCCTACGGCAGCCGTCAGGCGCTTCGTGACTTCGACCTGCACCTGGACCCGGGGGAGATGGTGGTTCTGGTGGGCCCCAACGGCGCGGGCAAGACGACGCTTTTCGGGCTCCTCAGCGGACTGCTCGAACCGGACTCCGGACGGGTACTGATCGCCGGCGAAGACCTTCGACACGAACGCGTGCGCGCCGTTGCGCAACTCGGCATCGTCTTTCAGGAGCCCGCTCTGGATCTGGAGCTCGGCGTGGCGGCCAATCTGAAGTTTCACGCACGCCTTCACGGTCTGCGCCGGGCATCCCGTCGCGTACGGGACTCGCTGGAGTCGTTCGATCTGACCGCCGAGGCACGTACCCCGGTGCGGCATCTCAGCGGTGGCAACCGACGCAAGGTGGAACTGGCCAGGGCGCTGTTGCACCGACCACGCCTGTTGCTCATGGACGAGGCCACCGTCGGCCTTGATCCGGGCTCCCGCCAGCAATTGCTGCGCCGTGTGCGGCATCTGTCGGCAACGGCCGGCGTCGCCGTACTCTGGGCTACCCACCTCATTGACGAGGCGGACGTCGCCGACCGTGTCGTTGTCATCGACGCCGGCCGCAAGCATCTCGACGGGCCGCCGGCCAGAGTGCTCTCGGCCGGTCCGGGGCCGCGAGACATTCCATCGGTCGCGCGCCCGCCGGGCAACGACAACGAGGGAGCGCGGGAATGGGCGCAGCATGTGATTTGACCGTCATGACTGTAGCGGGTCCCGTCAGCCGTATGGAGTGTCCGTCGTGACCCCTTCGCACGCCGGGTTTGCGCTGGCGGCCCTATGCGGACGCGAGATGATGAAACTGCTGCGCCAGCGAGCGCGACTGCTGTCGGCCCTGGTTCGTCCGGCGCTGTGGCTGCTGGTTTATACCGCCGGCGCGGAAGGAGTCGTCGGTGGCGCT
>JASFMS010000171.1:0-5255 GCA_050117435.1 Ectothiorhodospiraceae bacterium
TTTGCGCGGCATTCCGGAAAATGCAGACACCGACTCAGGGGAACGCTGAAATGGCAATCTCCAAAGGCTTCCGACAGCTCATCGCCGAGGCTGAAGAGCGAATCCGTACGGTCCCCGTGGACGAAGCCCGGGACATGCACGGCGATCCGGATGTTGTATTCGTGGACATCCGCGACGTTCGCGAGCTGGAGCGCGAGGGGATGATCCCCGGCGCGTATCACGCACCCCGCGGCATGCTCGAGTTCTGGGTCGACCCGGAGAGTCCGTACCACAAGAGCATTTTCAGTTCCGGCAAACGCTTCGTGCTCTACTGCGGCTCCGGCTGGCGCTCGAGCCTGGCAGCCGCTGCCCTTCAGGACATGGGCCTGGAGCCGGTGTGCCACGTGGAGGGCGGATTCAAAGCATGGAAGGACGCCGGCCTGCCCGCCGAGGACAAGGAGTCACGCTCAGGCTGATCCACGATTCGTTCCCGCGGAGCCGGAACGGTCCGGGGCTTGATGCCGGGCACACCGGCCAATACCCGGCCGGGATGGAGACGCCGTCCAGGGAGAATGCGGCCCATTCGCGAAGCGGCACCAATAACCCAAGCTGATATTGCGGCGCCGGATTCACGGCACCACGGAGCACAACGATGGAGTACATCTTCATGCTGGGCGGAATCGCGCTGGCGAACCTGCTCGGTATCATTTCGCCCGGCCCCGCCTTTTTTCTCGTCAGCCGGGCTTCCGCCGGCCAGTCACGGGCGATCGGGGTGGCGACCGGAATCGGCGTGGCGGGAGCCGCGACGCTCTGGGCCGTGGCGGCAACCTTCGGCGTCGCCATGCTGATGACGCAGTTCGCCGTGCTCTATGGAATCGTCCAGATCATCGGCGGACTCTACCTCATCTGGCTCGGCCTGATGGCCTGGAAGCATACCGGATCGAACGAGGTAGGCCCCGAGGACGCCTCGCCCAGGGGCTACCGGCGCGCCGCAGCCACCGGTTTCCTGCTGAGCCTGACGAACCCGAAGATCGTCATCTTCTTCAGCAGTATCTTCGTCGCCATGCTTCCCGTGGATGCGCCGATGTGGGTGCGCCTGGCGGCGCTGGGAATCGTCGCCTTTCAGGAGACACTCTGGTACGCCCTGGTCGCCTGCGTGTTCTCCCACCACCGCGTGCAGGCCGGTTACCGCCGCATACGCAGCGGCGTGGACCGGGTGATGGGGACGTTTTTCATCGCCCTCGGGGCACGCATCGTGGCCGTGGCACGGATTTGACGCCGAACCACGGCATTCTTCACCTCGCGGAAATACTCCGGCTACACAACAGGCGCCACCCGCAATACTCCGGATACGGGCGTTCTCTAGCCTGTCGGCATGGAAACGAACCGCCAGTCCGCTCTTACCGGAGCCGTCGCCGTCACCCTTGCCGCCATCGCCATGTTGGCCGTGGCATCGGGCTCCCGCTCCGTGCTCGGACTCCTCATCCCGCCACTGGAGGCGACCACCGGCCTGGGAATCGCCACCATCAGCCTGGCCGTCGCCGCCTCCCAGCTCAGCTGGGGCATCGCGCAGCCTTTCTGCGGCCTGCTCGTCGAGCGCTACGGCCCGGCCCGGGTGTTGGCAACCGGTTGCCTGCTCGCGGCGGCGAGCGGCGCCCTGCTCCCCTTCGTCGACAGCGCTCCCGTTCTGGTCACAGTACTGGCGCTGGGCGGCATTGCCTCTGCCGTCGGCAGCCCTTCACTGCTCATAGGGACGGTGAGTCAGCGTGTGGCCGCGCACAGGCGTGGGCTCGTCGCGGGCGTCGTCGGCATCGGCGGTCCGCTGGGGCAACTGACGCTGGCCCCCACCACGCAGGCATTCTTGACGTTCACCGGCCTTACGGGTGCGGCCTGCTTCCTGGCTGCCCTGGCCCTCGCGGCGGTACCGCTGGCCCTTTTCTTCCGTCGCCGTCGCCACGCTTGCACGCCCACAAGCGCGGAACCGGAGAGTGACGCAACGCTCTCGGACGCCCTGCGCAGCCCACGTTACTGGGCGATCAACGCGACCTTCTTCATCTGCGGCTTCCACGTGGTCTTTCTCGTCACGCACCTGCCCGGCGTTATCGGTCTGTGTGGACTGCCTGCGCAAACCTCGGGCATCGCGCTTGCCGTGCTGGGCCTGTTCAACATGATAGGCAGCATCGCCGCCGGCATCGTGACCCGATGGTGGTCCATGACCCGCACGCTGGCCGCGCTGTTCGCGGCACGCGGTCTCGGGATCGCCGTGTTTCTGGTGGCACCGAAGACGGCCACCACGGTCATTGCCTTCTCCTTGTGGATGGGGCTCACCTACATGGCCGTTCTTCCGCCCATTGCGGGGCTGATCGGGAAGCTGTACGGCGCCAGGAGTCTGCCGACGCTGCTCGGGCTCACCTTCGTGGTGCATCAGTGCGGCGCGTTTCTGGGGTCCTGGCTCGGTGGTGTGGCAGTAGAGTGGACGGGTAGCTACGACCGGATCTGGCTGATTGATCTGACCCTGGCCGCGCTGGCGGCGATCATCAGCCTTGCGGTGGGCAAGCGTCGGCAACACGCCGAGAAGACTCTCCTTCGCCCCGTGTTCCAGGAGGGTTGAACGCCTGCCACCCGTATTGTCGCCAGTCCGCCCGCGAGGGCTGGCCGTGCCCCGCCGAGCGGGTGTCCACGGTTCCTTCCGGCTGCCACACTGAGGTTGCAGGTTTTCACGGCGGTTCACACGAGCACGGAGGAATGCGATGCGGATGCCCTATGTCGGCTGCGCCGGCTGGCGGTTGCCCAAGTCGCTTCAGCCGGAGTTTCCCGGTTCCGGGACGCACCTGGCGCGCTACGGGCGCCGACTCCCGGCGACGGAGATCAACCGAAGCTTCTACGGGCCCATCCGTCACGAGCTCTATGCCAAATGGGCTTCCGAAGTCCCCTCCGGATTCCGCTTCGCCGTCAAAATGCCCCGGAGCCTGACCCACCATCAACGCCTGCGCGCCACCGAGGGGCTGGCGGAGTTTCTGGAGGCGACCGAGGGTCTCGGCGAAAAGCGCGGGCCGCTGCTACTGCAACTGCCACCGTCGCTCGCCTTCGAGAGCGACGCCGTCCAGCGCTTCCTGGAGGTACTGCGCGAGGCTTTCAGTGGCTCGGTGGTATGCGAACCGCGGCATTCCAGCTGGTTCACCTCGGAGGTGGACGCCTTGCTCCGCCGGTTCGCCGTGGCCCGCGTCGCTGTCGATCCGCCACCGGTCGAAGGCGCCGCGGAACCCGGCGGCTGCCCCGACACTGTCTACGTGCGGCTTCACGGCAGCCCGCAACGGTTCTATTCGGCCTACAGCGCCGACTTTCTCAGGCGACTCGGCGGCGACCTTCGGAAGCACGCGGCGGGCGCCGATACGTGGTGCATCTTCAACAACACCGCGACTGATTCAGGGTTGCACAACGCACTGGACCTGCAGCGAATGGTCACGGGCGCCTCCGGTCATCAGGACGCCAGCGGCAGATAGATGTGCTGGTAGGCAATGGTCCCTGCCACGTAGACCAGCAACAGCGCCATTGCGATGTTGAAGTACCGGAATACGCGTGGATTGGCGATGCGGCGACCCACCAGGTGGCCCACCACGCAATAACTCCCGGGGGCTCCGATGGCGAGCGCGGCAATCACGGAGGACCACGCGAGAAGGCTGGCACCGTGAACACCCGCCGCGGGAAACTGGATGGCGGCGATGGGCAGGGTGGCGATGATCCCCTTGGGGTTGAGCAGCTGCATCACCAGACCGTCCCGAAAGCTCAGGCCCGCTGCCCGTGCCCCCGCGATTTCCAGTCGGATGCTGGTGACAGCGATTTTTGCCGCCAGATAGAGGATATACAGACTGCCCACGGTGCTGATCACTACCAGCCCGGGTCCCCGTACCCATGCCGAGCCGATCCAGCCGAAGACCAGCAGCAGGATCAGCATCGCCGTCCCGACCCCGACAAAGAACCCGAGCGATGCCCTTAGCTCCCCGTTGATTCCCGAGTTCAGGCCGAGCAGGTTCACGGGCCCGGGCGTGTACATCACGCCGATGGCATAGGCGAATACGGCTAACACTGCAGAATCTCCCGCTCAGAGGACAACGCTTTCCCGGTACTGGCTGGGCGTCATCCCGTAAATGCGCTTGAAGCGGCGGTTGAAATGACTGAGGTCGCAGAAGCCGTACCGTTGAACCACGTCATTCGGTGAGGCCCCGGCATCCAGCTCTCTGCGTGCCGCATTGATGCGGCAATTGAGCACGTACTGGTGCGGCGTGATGCCGAACTGGCGCCGGAACAGCCGCAGGAAGTGGTACTTCGAAAGGTGCGCTGCTTCGCTGATGTCTTCCAGCGCCAGGTCGTTGCCGACGTGGTCATGGATGTAGTCCCGCGCCCGGTGCAACAGTCGGTCCACACGGCGCACCGCGCGGTCCGGCTCGAACCGCCCATCCAGCTGCTGGACACGTGCGGCAATTCCGTAGAGACCGTATTCCTGCTCGATACGGCTGCCGATCCCGAGCGAGACCAGCCGGGCAAGATCGAGTATGCGCCGGCGCAGGGCCGCATCCCGCAGCAATGCCTCTCCGGCCCGAAAGCCGCGGTCGGAAGCGGGGTCCGCAGCTTCCGAAAACAGCGGTTCGAGCTGGTCCGGCGGAATGTAAAGCATGACGTAGTCGAGCGGCTCATCCCCGCCCGAGGCACCGTCGTGAACCTGGCCCGGGTTGAAGCGGATAACGTTTCCGGGCGGGCTGCGGTAATAGTTGCCGGCGCTGAAGAAATCCTGCCTCCCGGCGAGCGTAACGCCGAAACAGTATTCGTCATGCGCATGGCGGTCGTAATGGAAGTCGGTGAATGCCGCACGCAACACGGTCAGCGCCGGAATGTGCGCACTCTTCGTGAACCGGAAGTCACTGTCCTGCCTCAAAACTCGCCTCCGGGACGGCTTCAGCTACAGCACGCCACAACTGTAGCGTCGGTGGCGGAAACTGGCTTGGACAATCTTGCGGATCTTCCGTTGCCGGGCAAAGGGACGAGGCAGCGGGCGCGTAAGGCGCTTCTACCGCGGCGACCCGCTGCAGATCCCCCGTAGCGCCATCCACTGGGCCCTGTCCAGTGGCGCCGCGCCCGGCCGGCCCGCCGCCTCCGCGGCGCGCATCCGTTCCTCGGTGGCCGGGTGGCTCGACATCCAGTGCGGAACCGACGCGCCCGCCCCCTGCTCGCGAAGACGCCGGAAAAAAGCGGCGAGACCACGGGAATCCAGCCCCGCT
>JASFMS010000172.1:0-5254 GCA_050117435.1 Ectothiorhodospiraceae bacterium
CCCGCAGCGCGCGGTGCAGGGCGTCCGTGTCCGCCAGCTCCTTGCGCTTCAGCCGCTCGGTGAGGTCGTCGATGATCCGTTGCGTGGCCTCGACACCCACGTCCGCCATCAGGAGCAGGGTTTCCAGCTCCTCGAGCAGGTCGTCGTCGATGGTCTTGCGGCCGAGGAAAACGGTGGCCAGGCCGCTGCCCGTGCGGCGAAGCCCGGAACGCAGCCGCCGCAGCCAGCCCCGGCGGCCCTCGCGGGGCGCCGGTTCCGCGGCCGATGGTGCGGTCTCGTCGTTGCCCTCGGCGCCGGGCGGTAGCTCGGCTCCCTCGGTGCCGTGACCGTTGTCGTCGCGGCGTTTTTTCTTTCTGCGGAATCCCAGCATGGAACTCGTCGGTGGTCGGCAGGCACAAATAGGTTGGTATCCTACCACTCCTCCACGCGAGGGTGACATCGATTCAGGAGAGCGCCTCAGCATGAAATCGCAGCGGTTGCTTGGCCGCCTCGCCGTGCTGCTTCTCGCCTGTACGGCGGGCGCGGCATCGGCGACGGAGTGGCCGATACAGGAGCGGACTCTGGACAACGGGCTCAAGGTGGTGGTTCGCGAGGACCACCGGGCGCCGGTGGTGGTCTCCCAGGTCTGGTACCGCGTGGGCTCCAGCTACGAGCACTCCGGCATGACCGGCATTTCCCACGTGCTCGAGCACATGATGTTCAAGGGCACGAAAAAGCATCCGGCGGGGGAGTTCTCGGAAATCATCGCCCGGCAGGGCGGCCGCCAGAACGCCTTCACCGCACGGGACTACACGACTTACTTCGAGCAGCTCGCCTCCGACCGGCTGGAAATCGCCCTGAAGCTGGAGGCGGATCGCATGCACAACCTCAAGCTGGACCCCGGCGAATTCCGCAAGGAGCGCGATGTGGTCGTGGAGGAGCGTCGGCTGCGGGTGGCGGATCAGCCCGATGGCCGCTTTTCGGAGCGCTACAACACGCTCGTGTACCCGGCCAGTCCCTACGGTCACCCGATAATCGGCTGGCCGGAGGATCTCAAGGCGCTGCAGCTGAGTGATATTCAGGACTGGTATCGCCGCTGGTATGCGCCCGGAAACGCCACTCTGGTGGTGGTGGGGGACGTAAAGCCCGGGGAAGTGTTCGACCTGGCGGAGAAGTATTTCGGGCCGATTCCCCAGGAGGCGGTTCCCAAGTCCCGTCAGGGTGACCGGCTCGAGGCCCCTGGTGAGCGCCGGATCGATGTCACCGATCCCGACGTCGACGTTCCGGAGCTGGTGATGGCATACAATGTGCCGTCCGCCGCGACCATCGATGACCGCAGCGATGCCTACGCGCTGATGGTGCTCGCCAACGTGCTCGACGGCGGCGCGGGTGCGAGGCTCGCGGAGCAGGTTGTCCGCGGGACGGGCCTGGCCGCTTCCGCGGGTGCCAGCTATGACGCGGTGGCGCGGCTGGATTCCAGTTTCCAGCTCCACGCCACGCCGTCACCCGGCGGCAATCCCGCGGCACTGGAGAAGGCCCTGCGGGGACAGATTCAGCGCCTGCGGGACAAACCGGTGAGCGACGACGAGCTGGCGCGGGCGAAGAGCCAGCTTCTCGCCGACCACCTCTTCCAGCTGGATTCCGTTTTCTATCAGGCGATGCAGATCGGGATGCTGGAGACCACCGGCATCGGCTGGCGGGAGCTGGAGCACTTCCAGGACGGCGTCAATGCCGTATCCGCCAGTGATATTCAGGATGCGGCCAGGCGCTATCTCACGTCCCAGCGTCTGACGGTGGCCGTGCTCCGGCCGCAGCAGAAAGCGCAGGACAACGCGGAGGCGAAGCAGTGATGAAATGGACACTGACTCTGTTCGCGGTCGCCGCCTCTCTCTTCGCGGGCGTCGCCTCCGCTGCCCCGGACATACAGCACTGGACGACGGACAACGGCACGCCGGTATATTTCGTCGCCGCCCGTGAGTTGCCCATCGTCGACGTTCGCCTCGTCTTTGACGCCGGCGCCGCTCGTGACGACGGGAAACCGGGGCTGGCGATGCTCACCAACTCCCTGCTGTTGGAAGGCACCGATTCCATGGATGCCGGCGCCGTGGCACGGCGCTTCGAGCGCTACGGCGCCCGTGTCCACACTGATAGCCGGCGGGACAGCGCCTTTCTGCACGTTCGAAGTCTCAGTCGCCAAGAGAGCCTCGATCCGGTGGTCGACCATCTGGTGGACGTGCTGGGGCATCCGGCATTCGCCGCCGACGCAGTGGAGCGGGTTCGGCGGCAGATGCTGGTGGGGCTCCGTCAGGACCTGCAGTCGCCCGACACGGTGGCGGACCGGGCCTTCGCCCGGGCGCTGTACGGGGATCACCCCTATGCCAACCCGCCGGAGGGGACCCAGAAGGGCCTCAAGGCCATCACCCGCGACGACATCCGGGCATTCCACAAGCGCTACTACACCGCAGGCAACGCGGTAATCGCCATCGTCGGCGATCTGGACGAATCCGCCGCCAGAGCCATGGCTGACCGGCTCTCCGGGGCCCTGCCATCGGGCAAGGCGGCGCCGCCACTGCCGAAGGTAACCATGCCGGATTCGGCGCGCACGGTGCGCGTACCCTTCGATTCGTCGCAGACTCACGTGCTCATCGGGCAACCGGTCATCGCCCGGGGCGACCCGGACTACTACCCGCTTTACGTGGCCAACCAGGTACTCGGCGGCGGTGGGCTGGTTTCCGTGCTGGCGAAGGAAATGCGCGAGAAACGAGGGCTTTCCTACAGCACGTACAGCGCGTTTATGCCCGCGGCGCGCAAGGGGCGCTTCGAGCTCGGGACACAGGTGCGCAACAGCGCCCTGGGCGAAGCGCGCAAAGTGCTTACCGATACCCTGGCAAGCTTCCGCAAGAACGGCCCCACCGAGCAGCAGCTCCAGGAGGCGAAACAGAACATCACCGGCAGCTTCCCCCTCAATCTGGACAGCAACCGGGAGCTCGTCCGCTACGTGGCGATGATCGGCTTCTACGGTCTGCCGCTGGACTACCTGGACAAGTTCCGGGACCGCATCGAGACACTGACGCGGCAGCAGGTTGCGGACGCCTTCCGGCGCCGAGTCGATCCCGCACGCATGGTGACCGTGCTCGTGGGGCCGGCGGACGTCATAGCCGACAAGGGAAGCGACTGAGACGGTGGCAGGTCGCGGGCAGCTGCGCATCATCGGCGGCGAATGGCGTGGACGGAGGCTGCCCGTCGCCGCCGCCCCGGGTCTTCGGCCGACGGCGGACCGCGTGCGGGAAACGCTGTTCAACTGGCTACAGGGCGTGATTCCCGGCGCTCGCTGTCTGGATCTTTTTGCCGGCAGCGGGGCGCTTGCCCTGGAGGCCCTGTCCCGCGGCGCCGAAAGCGCCGTGCTGGTGGAGCGCACGGCCGCCGTCGCGCGGGTCCTGCGGGAAAATATACGGCATCTGGAAGCCGGTGACCGGGCAGAGATAGTGCGTGCGGATGCCGTCAGGTTCCTCGCCCGGACACCCCGGCCCGTGGACGTCGTGTTCCTTGATCCCCCTTTCAAGTCCGATATCATCGGCCCGGTATGCAGCGATCTGGCGGCCCGAGGCTGGCTGGCGCCAGGGGCCCGGGTCTACCTGGAGGTGGACCGTCATCGGGGTCTCCCGGCGTTGCCCGCCGGATGGGAAATCGTCAGACAGGGAACCGCCGGCGGCGTGGCGTACGCCCTCGCCGCAACCATTTGAGGGCTTGGCTTTATGGGCATCGTTGCCGTCTACCCCGGCACCTTCGACCCGATTACCAACGGGCACAGCGACCTGGTCGAGCGCGCGGCGCGCCTGTTCGGTCGGCTCATCGTCGCCGTCGCCGGCTATCCCAGCCCCAGCAAGCGCCCCGCCTTCAGCCTGGAGGAGCGCGTGGAGCTCGCCAGGGACGTGCTCGGCCACCTGGACAACGTGGATGTGCAGCCTTTCGACAGCCTGCTGGCGGATTTCGTCACCCAGAGCAAGGCACAGGTCATCATGCGCGGTCTGCGCGCCGTTTCCGACTTCGAGCACGAGTTCCAGCTGGCCAGCATGAACCGTCAGCTGGTCCCCGGTGTCGAGACCGTGTTTCTCACCCCCGCCGAGCAGTACTCCTACATTTCGTCCAGCCTGGTCCGGGAGGTGGCGGTTCTGGGCGGCGACGTGAGCCGCTTCGTGCATCCCACGGTTCAGGATGCGCTGCGCGAGCGCATGGGTCGCACCTGAGATGACGTGACAGTGCCGTAAAGGCCTTGTTTGCGTTCGCGAAAATGCGATTGCATTGGTGGAAGCTCTGCCGTAATGTCGGCAATGGTTCGTGACCTGTCCGACGCCGCCCTGCCGCCGGTATCCGGGACCTTCTCCGGAGACCGTCGCGCAACGGCCCAAACGCCGATCAGGGATCGATCCGCGGCGGGCCCCTTCCGGTACGAAGAGACCTCCGCAAACCCGCGTTAGTGTTTGACCTGCCGGTAGATTCGGTCGGCAGTGAATGGATGAGTGTGTAGCGATGAAATCGATCTACGTGGGCAACCTGCCCTTTTCCGCCTCCGAGGACGAAGTGCGCGAGCTCTTCTCCGCTTACGGCGAGGTGAACGAAGTGCGCCTGATCACCGACCGGGATACTGGCCGGCCCCGGGGTTTCGGCTTCGTTCGTATGGAACCCGCGGAGGCGGATGCCGCCATCGAGGCGCTCAACGGCACCGAGATGGGCGGACGTACCCTTCGTATCAACGAGGCTGAGGACAGGAAGCCGCGTCAGGGAGGTCGCGGACCGCGGCGGTTCTGAAGCACGCCACGACCCGCACAACGACGCCCGCGACGGTTCGCCGTCGCGGGCGTTGTCGTTTTCGGGCCAGGCAAACCGGGCGGGCCACCTTTTCACCCCCGCGCTGGACAATCCGGCGATGCGCTGGTATCCATACGTTGACGTATGGTGCGAAGATGCTAACGTCGGACGGACATAACAAAGCCAGGGAGGCACGCGGGACATACCGCCTTCCCGGGAACGACCGGACGTCAATCCTTTCGAGAGGAGAGAGAGGGACCATGTCAGTGCGATTGCTCAGGCCCGTATTTCTGGCGGCCGCCATTGCTGTTCTGACCGCCTGCGGCGGCTCCGGGAACGGCGAGCCGGATTCCACCACCACCGTTCTGAATTTCTTCCCATTGAGCGGTGTTGTGCCCTCACCCAACGATCTCGCGTTCGCCGGCAGCGAGGACGGCACGGTGAACGCCCCCACGGGGGACAGCCC
>JASFMS010000173.1:0-5232 GCA_050117435.1 Ectothiorhodospiraceae bacterium
CAGCGTAAAACCACCTTGTTGACGATTCATTATTCGTCCCTCCATCGAGTCATTTTCGGGCCGCAGCCCCCGTTGCCACGTTTGTGTGGCATCCCCAGTCCCGCCAGCGCCGCAGCGCGTGGGACCGGGTTCGCTCCGCAGAGCGAATTCGTGAGATCGGGCTTGTCTGCCGGCAGTCCTGCCGACATGCGTCGTCATCATTTGACGCTCATTGTCAGCCAGGCCAGCCAGACCGTTCAGGAATTCGCCCGATCACTACTCCCGCGATTTCCTTAGCAAATAACAGGCCAACTGCGCGATGCGCAGAGACACCGTCCAGGGGGCAACCCTCACGACCTCGCCCAACACCTACTTCCAGCTCGCGCTGAGCTGTGCTTTCGCCGTTGGTGACGAGTGCGATTCGGCGGTGTCCACCGTGATGTAGTAGTCCGGGTTGATGAGGCCGTCGTATTCGTCGCAGGTACCGTCGGCGTCGATTACGCTCCAACCGACCGGCGCGCCCCATCCATGGCATCCGCCAGGCCCTGGCCGTCACTGATCCCGGCCGGAACCGGTGCTCCCGCCCCTGCCACGTTGGCGGCGAAATTGATGGCGGCTGCCGCCTGGGCGGCGCCGAAAACGCCGTCCGCGGATGCGCGTCGGGCTTCGTCCTGAAGGTCCACGTACCGGGGAATGGCGGCAACGGCCAGTGTGCCCAGGATCACGATGACCATGATCAGCTCGATCAGCGTAAAAACCGCTTTGCCGCTGCCTCATTTTTTCTGCCTGTACTGCGAATACATACGCGTTTTCCCTGCCACCACGGCCGTTCGCGCTACCCGTCACGGCGACTTCACCGGGGCGCCACCAGTATCAGCGCCGTAAACACGATCAGGCAGCTCGCGGCGATCACCGCGCCGACCAGACGCGTATGGGCCGCGAACAGGCGGTCCGTGTCGGCAACCTGCCGTTCCAGCGGCTGTCCGAGCCGGCGTGTCGAGATCCAGCGATTCGCTGGCGCCTCCAGCCCCTTGAGCAGGCTCGGCCGCAGAATGACCAGAACACCCACCACCAGCCCCAGCAAAGCGCCCGCCCATATCAGGACCGTTGCCACGGGCACGATGATCCCGCTCGCGAGGTCGCCCGCGAACTGCGCTACGAGCAGCTCCGAGATCCTGGGATCGAAGCGGAACTGCAGGTAGGCCAGCACGACGAAGGACATCAGCGTCAAGATTCCGCCGCTTGCGCGGTGATGCCGGTAGACGAACGATTCGGTCCGAATCGGCGTCTCGAACACACGCAAGGCCCGCCGCGACGACGCCTGTCGACCGAGAGCGGCCGCGATACGGCGCGCCGACGCCGGCGCAATCACTGCCAGGAGACCGAAGACAAGGCCCATGGCCAGCATCACCATAAGCGTCAGAACCAGAACCTGATAGGCGATACCCCCGACCATGGACATGTCCGGATTCACGCGTTCACCTCCACCGTGCGACGGTTGGCCGCCGGCTCGATTCTCAGTTCCATCGGTATTCCCCCAGGGCCTTCAGCCGCACACCTTCCGGCCGGTCGGGCGGCACGTGGAATGCGCCATCGCCGTTGACATCGCGAAAAACCAGCTCGGTCCGGTACCGGGCCACGGCCGGCGTCGGCGACTGGAAATGCCTCCGGTATCTGACGCGATAGACGAGCGTGCCGGTCTCCCTGTTGAAATACCAGTGCCCGGGCTCGACATTCCGCGCCTGCGCCGACGTCAGCTCCCCCTCGTAATCCCGCGGCGGCTTCAGGGCCAGCGTCATGGGATTCATGCCGTTCAGCCGGGCCAGGCTGTCCCGGCGGCCGTCCACCACCCGCTGCGCGAACTCCATGGACAACGCGCTCTGCAGCTGACCGGTCACACGCTGCACATTCACCCGCTCGATGTCCACCGTGAGGCGCAGCATTCTGTCCATGGCAATCACCATCAGCAGCCCTACGACGACGGTGATCACCGCGATTTCGAAAAGGGACAGCCCCTGCTGTCGCCCGGGTGTGCATTCCCGGCCCCTCATCGCCGTGCAAGCTGCGTGAGGTCCCACATGGGCAGGAACACGCCCAGTGCCAGAACGAAAACGATGATTCCCACCCCGACGACGAGGATGGGCTGAATCAGGTCCCCGAGGCGGCGGACATCGTAGTCCACCTCGCTCTCGTAGAACTCGGCCACTTCCTGGAGCATCTCGTCCACACGACCGGTTTCCTCGCCGACGCCGAGCATCTGCATCACCAGCGGCGTGAAGACGTTCATCTGCGTGGCCGTGCGCGTAAGGGACTCGCCGCGCTCGATGCCCTCGCGCATCCCCACGATCTTGGCGGCGATATGCTCGTTGTCCACGGCCCGGGACGTGACGGTGAGGGCATGAAGCAGCGGCACACCGGAGCGCATGGACATGGCGAAGGCCCGGGAAAAACGGGCCAGCGTGCCGCGCAGAATGATGTCCCCGATGATCGGGAGGCGCAGTTTCGTCCGGTCCCACCACAGCCGCCCCCTTTCCGTGGCGAGGAATCGGCGCCAGGCGTAGACGGCGGCGGCGACGAGGAGGAGGATCAGCCACCAGTACTGGGCGAAGAAATGGGAAAGGGCGATGAGAATGCGCGTGGGCAGCGGAAGCTCGAGATTGAACCGCGAGTAGACCCTCGCGAACACCGGGATGACGTAGCTCATGAGGATGAAGATGGCCACGCCGATGGCGACGACCACGAACGTGGGGTAGCGCAACGCCGACTTGATCTGGTTGGCGGTTGAGCGTTCGTGCTCCAGGTAGTCGCACATGCGAAGAAACGACTCGTCCAGCCGCCCGGACTCCTCGCCCACCCGCACCATTGCGACGAACAACGGACTGAATACCTGCGGGTGTCGCGCCATGGCGCCGCCGAGATCGCGTCCGGACTCCAGATCCTGAACGATATCCTCGATGGCGTCGGCGAGCATCTCGTTACGCGTGGTCTCTGCGAGCTGCCTCAGCCCCCGGCTGATGGGCACGCCGGCCTTGGTAAGGGCGTAAGCCTGGCGGGCGAAGAGCAGCATCTCGTTGAGCTCCGGCCGCCCCATGCCAAGGCGCCGTCGAAGAGACGCCATGCCTGCGCCCCGGGACGGCCCCGCCGGTTGAATGTCCAGCGGCGTGGCCCCGCTGGTGAAGATCTGCTCGGCGGCGGCCTCCGGCGTGGCGGCTTCAATCACCCCCTCGGCCGCGCGCCCCTGGGCGTCCCGGGCCCGGTAGCGGAATTCAGGCATCCAGGGACCCCTGCTCCAGCTCCGGGACGCCGTCCAGGGCCAGCGGATCGTCTTCCAGCTCACCGGCGATGCGGAACACTTCCTCCACCGTTGTCACGCCTTCGGTCAACAGATCCAGGGCGCTCTGTAGCAGGGGCCGGTAAACCGCGCTGTCGCCGGCCGCTTCCATGAACCCGTCCAGGTTGTTGCGGCGCAACGCGCTTAGCATGCGCTCGTCCGGCTCCAGGTATTCGTAAACCCCGATACGGCCGCGATAGCCCGTATTGCTGCAATGGGCACAGCCACGCCCGTGTTCCAGATTCAACGTGGAAGCGGCTTCGCCCAGCATCGCCCGCAGCCAGGAACGCTCCTGCTCGTCGGGTCGATAGGGCTCGCGGCAGCTCTCGCAGATCCGGCGCACCAGCCGCTGGGCGATAATGGCGCGCAGGGAGGCCGCCAGCAGATAGCCGGGGGCGCCCATGTCCACCAGCCGGTCCGCGGTGCTGACCGCGTCGTTGGTGTGCAGCGTGGACAGCACCATGTGGCCGGTCATGGCAGCGCGCAGACCGATCTCCGTGGTTTCCTGGTCACGCATCTCACCCACCAGGATGACGTCCGGGTCCTGGCGCAGGGCACTGCGAAGCACCGCGGAGAACTCCAGACCGATACGGGCGTTCACCTGAACCTGGTTGATGCGCGGCAGCCGGTACTCCACCGGGTCTTCGGCGGTAATGATCTTGCGGCCGGCCACATTCAGCTCCTGCAGGGCGGCGTAAAGCGTGGTCGTCTTGCCCGATCCCGTGGGACCGGTCACCAGAACCATACCGCTGGGGTGCTGCAGCACCCGGCGGAAGCGCTCCAGCACGCGCGGCGGCATCCCAAGGTGCTACAGGCGCAGCATGTCGCCGGACTGGTCCAGCAGGCGCATGACCACGGATTCGCCGTGCTGAATGGGCATGGTGGACATGCGGACGTCGATGGTTCTTCCCTTGACGGTGATATTGAACCGCCCGTCCTGGGGAAGGCGCTTCTCGGAAATATTCAGCCCGGCCATGAGCTTCAGCCGCAGAACCACCGAAGCGGCGATGCGCTTCTGGTCCATGACCTGCTCGTGGAGGATGCCGTCGACGCGCTGGCGAATGCGAAGCGCGGTCTCGTCCGGCTCGATGTGGATATCCGACGCCCCTACCTGGACGGCATCCTCGAACAGGGACTGGAGCAGCTTTACCACTGGAGCGTCGGCGACGTCGTCCTCCACCATGAGCTGGCTGACGTCGAAATCGCTCTGCTCCAGCTCCTGACCGAGTTCCTGGGCCAGGTTGGTTATCTCGTCCGTGCGGCGGTACACGGTATCGAAGGTCCGCAGCAGGTCGGCCTCGCGGACCACCGCGACGCTCAGGGGCTTGCCGAGTATCCGCCCCAGCTCGTCGAAGGCGAATATGTCGGTGGGATCGGCCATGCCGATGAGAAAGCCGTCCCCGGTCTCCTTGAGCACGATGGCTCGAAACCGCCGCGCATGGGTTTCGGACAGCCGACGCACCACCTCGGGTTCGAACTGGTAGTGCTGCAGATCCACCATGGGAATGCTGAGCTGACGGGAGAGAAACTCCAGCATCTGCCGTTCGCTCAGGAATCCCAGATCGATCAGCGTGCGCCCGAGCTTGGTTCCGGTGTTCTTCTGCTCGGCAAGCGCCTGCTCCAGCTGCTGCTGGCTGATGATGCCGTGCTCCACGAGCAGGTCGCCCAGACGGATTTTGCGACGCTGTTGTGCCGAAGTGCTCATAAGCCTTACTCCAGTGCCTGCAGGCGCTCGCGCACGTATTCGCTCAGCGCGCTGCCGAGTCCGCCGCGGCGAACCGCTTCCGAATAGGCTCGCCGCGCCGGTTGGTTGCGCCCCACGTTCTCCAGCGAGATGCCGAGCCCGGCCCACCACGCAGCGGCGTCCGGCCGTTGGTTCAGGGCGGCGCGATAGGCACCGGCCGCCTCCGCGTAGCGGGACT
>JASFMS010000174.1:0-5218 GCA_050117435.1 Ectothiorhodospiraceae bacterium
CTGGTACTTGCCCTTGTCCTCGCACTGGGTGATCGGGGTTTTGCCGTCGGTCATTTCCGGGATGGAGAAGTAGGCGACCTGCTGGCGGGAGAGGGTTACGGTAATGCCTCCCATACCGATGTCGAATTTGTCGCTCTCGAAGTCCTTCATGAGGTTCGGCCAGCTGGTCTTGACGAACTCGACCTTCACGCCGAGGGAGTCCGCCAGCGACCGGGCCAGGTCGATATCGAGTCCTTCGAATTCGTCGCTGCCATCGCCCTGGTAGGTGAACGGCTTGTAGTCGCCTGTTGTTCCCACCTTGAGAACGCCTGCCTCCAGGATCTGATCCAGGCGGCTGGCGGCTTGTACGTTCGGTGTATGCGCAGCGGCTACGAGCAGTGTCAGCACCATTGCGATGCCCAGTGTGCCGTTGCGCCAGCGGTCGACGTATCTGTCCATGCCTGTTCTCCTCCTTTGTTTGCCGGTGGGGTGTGTGCGCGCCCTCGCTTCTTCTGTGCCAATGCGTCGTTTCGCAAACAGCGGCGTCAGTATAGTTCGCGACTGGGAGCGCGGATCTCGTGGCCGGAATTCCCGGCGGTTAGCCCGCACGTGCCGGAGTGGCGACGACCGACATTGGGAGAGAGGCGGCAGCGTGCGGGGCACCGGGATGTCGTACGAGAAGGCGGAAGGAGTCCACCTCATCACGCCCTCGCCAGCGGCCGTTCCGGTGTACTGCACGCCGCAGACCGCGGCTCACGGCGGAAATCCGTCAATGGACGGCGACGGTCGTGGAGACCTCAATGTTGCCGTTCACCGCGTGGGAGTAGGGGCAGACTGTGTGCGCGGCCGCCACCAGGGATTCGGCGGTGGCCGAATCGACGCCGCCGACGGCGACCTCCAGATCCACGCTGAGTCCGAAGCCGCCTTCCTGCCGCTGGCCGATACTGACCTCGGCGGTTACCTCGGTGTCCTCGATGCGGATCTTGCGGCCGCGGGCGACGTGGGCCAGCGCATTCTCGAAGCAGGCGGCATAACCGGCGGCGAATAATTGCTCCGGATTGGTGGTGCCGCCCTGTCCCCTAGGGAAACGCTGAACCATTCCCGCGTGCCTCTGCGCTTGCTGGCGGCGCTGTGGCAAGGCGGCGTTCGCAGTGAATGGCCGTAGCCCTTTGCAAGAACGCCAACGCAGTCCACCGCGCCGCCAGCAAGCGCCCTTCGGGGCCGCACAGCACGCTCGCAGCCGGTGTTGCGCTGCTTGACTGTACCGTCAGTACAGCGCTGCGCAGCGCGCCTTGTCTGCGGGCGTGCTGTGCGGCCAGAGGCTCGCGGGAATGGTTCAGCGTTTCCCTATGCCCTGGGAAGAGCCAGGTTGTGTTCGAGCAGGCCGTCGTCACTGCGCACGCGGCCGGCACGGCCTCCGTGTGCGGTTGCCCTGGTGGAGTACAACGCCTTCATTGGGACGCTCCTCTGTCAGTAGTGAACTGGAATGATGCGCGGCAGTACCGGCGTCGCCGCCCGGCGGCGGACCCGGGCACCGCCCCGCGCTGACATGTCGGCCGCGGGGTCGCTGTCCGGGAACTGTCCGTTTGACGCGGGCGTTTGTGGCGGCCGCCGGATATGTCAGAGCTTGACCATCAACTTGCCGTGGTTCTCGCCGGTGAAGAACAGGTTGAGCCCCGTCATGGCGGACTCCAGCCCCTCCAGGACGTGGGTCCGGAACTTGATGTGGCCGTTGCGCACATAGGGCGTGAGTTGTTGTTGCAGTTCCGGCGCCTTGTGCATGTGATCCGGCATGGTGAAGCCGTGCATCGACAGGCGCTTCTTGATCATCCGCATCCAGCTGGGGCCGGGAGTGGGGCGATCGGCGGTATACTCGGCGATCATCCCGCACACGACGATGCGCCCATGGGCGTTCATGCGCTCGTAGACGTGGTGCTGGATGGGGCCGCCGGTGTTCTCGAAGTAGACGTCGACGCCGTCGGGCACCAATTGGTCCAGCCTGGCGGCCAGGTCGTCCGTCTTGTAGTTGACCGCGCCGTCGAAGCCCAGCTCATCGACGATCCACTCAGCCTTTTCCACACTGCCGACCACGCCGACCACGCGCAGGCCGTCCGCCTTCGCCAGCTGGCCGACAATCGAACCGACCGAGCCGGCAGCGCCGGTGACCACGAGGGTTTCGCCCGCCTCGGGGTGACCGTAGCCGTACAGCCCCTGCATGGCCGTCAGGCCGGGCAGGGCGAATACGGAGAGCACCATCTCCGGGGCCAGGTCGGGATCCAGCTTGTTCACACCTTGTCCGGTGCTCAGGGCCATCTCCTGCCAGCCAAACATACCCATGACACGGTCGCCCTCGGCGAAGTCCGGATGCCTCGAGGTCACCACCTCGCCAATGCCGTTGGATCGCATCACGTCGCCCAGCTCCACCGGCGGGACGTAGCTGTCGCGGTCCGCGGACATCCAGCCGAGCATGGCCGGATCGAGGGACATATGGGTCTGCCTGACCAGGAACTCGCCTTCGCCGGGCTCCGGTACGGGCTCTTGCACGACTTCGAAAAGGTGCGGGCCGATGGGGCCCTCGGGGCGTTTGGCCAACTTGATTGCGGTATAGCTGCTCATGGGATTTCTCCCGGTGGTGTGTGTCGATGGCGCCATTCTCGGCGGCCGACTCCGTGGTTTTAAGGGGGTAAGCGACGAAAGATCATTGCCGTTTCGACAACAATGGCGGCAGACTCACGAGGAGATCATGCAAGGGGGGGCCATGGACCAGCTTCGCGCCATCCGCTACTTCGTGAAGGTCGCGGAAACCGGCAGCTTCACCCGCGCCTCGGAGTTCTTCGATGTGCCGCCGTCATCGCTGTCGCGGCGAGTGGCCGACCTGGAGGCCCATCTGGGAGCCACGCTGCTGCAACGCTCCACCCGGGTGGTCCGGCTCACGGAGATCGGTGAGAACTACTATGCGGATATCGCCCGTATCCTCTCCGAGCTGGATGCCACGGAAGAAAAGGTCAGCCAGTATCAGGCCAGGCCGACGGGACAGCTGCGAGTCAGCAGCCTGGTGGCATTTGGCGAGCGCATCCTGTTGCCGCTGATGGAGCGGTTCACCGAGCGTTATCCCGACATCACCCTCGATATCACGCTAAGCGACTCGCTCAGCGTTCTGGGGCGGGATGACGTCGACGTGGCCATCCGGGGCGGCTTCGCCCCCGACGAGCGGGTGATGGCGACCAAGCTCATGGATAACGACTTCATCGCGGTCGCTTCCCCGGACTACTACCGGCGTTACGGTACGCCGACGCACCCCCACGAGCTGCGGAGCCACAGAGGCCTGTACTTTCGCACGCCCCAGGGCCCCACGCCGTGGCTGTGCGAGCTGGACGGGCGGTGGCAGGACGTGTCGGCGCCGGCGGTCGCCATCAGCAACGTCGGTCGATGGCTCATTGAGCAGGCCGAACGCGGTGCCGGGATCCTGATGCTGCCGAGCTGGGTGCTCAAGCCCCGGATTGACGCTGGTGCGCTTGTGCCCCTCGGGCTCACCACACCCCTGCGGGTAACCCCGGCCCCGGGACTGGCCATCTATCTGCTCTATACACGGACGCGCTATCAGGTACCGAAGGTCAAGGCGGCCGTGGACTTTCTGGTGACACAGGCGCGCACCGACGGGTTCCCTCACCAGGCAGGTAGCGTGTCCAGTTGAGCGGGGAACAGCCCGGTCCGCTGGCGTGGGGTTGAACGAGCGACGAATTGCCGCTCACTCCACGTGGGCGAAGTCGTTATAGCCGAGCCAGCGGTGGATGCTCTTTCTCAGCGGCGACGTACCGCGCACCTGGAACGCGCCCGCCGCCGTTTGCGACTGTACCGTTGTGCGGCCCATCCAGATTTCGACCATGGTGCCGACACGGGTTCGGATCTCCAGGTCGATCTCGTAACCCGGCGGTTTCATGCACAGATCCACTTCGCCGGAATCCACCACGAGCCACCAGAAACGGGTCTTGTTGGGCGCGTCGATGAATTCGAAGCGGACAACTGTACGCCCGGCGGGAAACTGGCTCGCGTCGATCTTGCGCCGGACATCCCACATCAACAGCGCCGGGTCGTAATCCTCCGCGGTCAACTGACTCCGGGTCCATCGCTGCCCCCATACGCCCAGCTGCATGATGATCGGGCCGAGTTCGCGGCCGGCTTCGGTCAGGCGATACTCGATGCCTTCGCCGGGTTCGCCGGAGACGTGCCGCTCGATCACGCCAGCGCTTTCGAGAGACTTGAGGCGCTGCGAGAGAAGAGTAGGGGAGATCAGTGGATTGCCGCGGCGGAGATCGTTAAACCGCGCGCTCCCGCAAACGAGTTCGCGAATGATAAGCGCGGTCCAGCGCTCGCCGAAGATCTCCATCGCCTTGGCAACGGGGCAGAACTGACCGTAGCCTTTCATGTCATCGACTCCACCGTGTGATGCCGCTGTCGGCAAAGCCCATCCGCAGGGAGGCATGCCGGCATCGTGACGCGGCGCCTCCCTGTCCGAACGCCGTATTCCCATTGTATTACGGTACAGATGCTGTACTTGAGCCCCCGGGTCGCCTCCCGAAGCATGGGCCCGTGTTCCTCATGCGTGGGTGCGCGCACCCGGGAGACGACAATGAGTTCGCTGGCCGACAGGTATTCCGACGCCGCCGCCGACGTCGGACACGACGATTTCATTCGGGCGATGCGCGCCGCCGCAAGCGGCGTGACTGTGGTGACGACCGACGGTGTCGCGGGGCGTGTTGGCGTGACCGTGAGTGCCGTAACCCCGGTCTCCGCCGATCCGCCCCGGATTCTCGCCTGTATCAATCGCCGGAGCCCCGCGTGCCGGGCGATTCGTGCGAACAGGGCGTTCGCGATCAATATTCTGGCCGTTCGGCACCAATCGGTCGCCGAGAGCTTTTCGGGGCGCCCGCGACGCGGTGCGGCGTTCGACTTCGACCTTGCCCGGTGGGATTCGGGCGCCACCCGCGCTCCCATGCTGCGCGGTGCCCTTGCGGCCATCGACTGCGTCCCGTACGCGACGCCGGACGCGGGGACGCACACGGTCTTTTTCGGTCGCGTAGTGGCGGTGCGCTGCGGCGAGGGCCGACCGCTACTGTATTCCGACCGCGGCTATGGCCGCTTCGAGCCGCTCGGTCGCGGTACAGATCCTGTACTTGAGGGGGGGTGAGGGTGGACGGACGATGCGCTGGTACCTCGGTCAATCGCTCATTGCAGGAGA
>JASFMS010000175.1:0-5205 GCA_050117435.1 Ectothiorhodospiraceae bacterium
CGAGACCCGCACCCATGAGGCAGCCCACGGGGAGGGCGGCCAGCACGAGCAGGCCCACCTCGCCGAGAAGAATGTAGGAGATCTCGGCCCGGGTGAACCCCAGCACCCGCAGGGTAGCCAGTTCGCGGCCGCGTTCGGACAGAGCGATTCGAGCGCTGTTGTAGATCACGCCGAAGCCCAGTGCCGCCGCGAAGGCGGAGAAGAATCCGACAAAGATCAGCAGGGTCTCGCCGAGGGTTTCATGAAACGTGCGGGCCGCCGCTTCGCGCAGCATGACCGCGGAGACGGCCGGCACGTTCTTGAGCTCGGAGAGAAGGGCCGGCTGTTTTGCCTGGTCGACCAGCAGGTTCACGTACTCAACCCGGTTCGGCTCCAGAAGCATTCGGTTCACGGCATGCAGATCCATGTAGACGGACGTGCCCACGTACGTCTCCACGACCCGGACTACCGGTATGCGGCGAGTGGGGCGGCGGCCCTCGCGCACCTCCACCCACACCGAGTCGCCCACGCCGACGCCGAGCTTCCGCGCCACGACCCGTGACATGACGAGCCCGTCCGGCGGTACGTGGATTATCTCGCCGTCGGCGTCATAGGCCAGGTTCAGCGTGGCATCGGGCAGGATGCCCTCGATGGCGCCGCGGTGGCTGCGCGTTCCGGCGCGGAAGTCCGCGCTGACGATTCGCGCCGGCTCCGCGGCCATTACGCCGGGCATGTGCCGGAAGGCGGACACCGCCGAGGCGTCACGGGGCTCGCCCAGCGCCACCATCATGTCCTGGCGCTGGGCCTGATTGAAGTACACCTCGGCAATGTGATCGATGGAGTCGATCCACTGATTCGCCATTACCAGAACGCCCACGGACAGGCCGACGCCGGCGCTGGTGAGCGCGGAGCGCAACGGCCAGCGTTCGATATGGCGGAGAATGATCCGCGACGGCTGATCCAGCCGGGCGGCAAGGCGGGTACCGCTGAGTCCGGTGCGGCGGTAGACCGGAGGCGAGGGCGGACGCATGGCTTCCGCCGGGGGTAGGGCGGCGGCTCGGCGCACTGCGCTGATGGTGCCCGCCAGCGACGCGGCCAGACTCACCGCCGCTGCCGTTCCGAAAGCCTCGGCGCTGGGCTGGAAGAACAGAAACGGGAAGCGGTAGAACTCCGCATACATCCGCGTGTCCACGTAGCCGAGCCAGGCGCCCAGTGCCCAGCCGAGGACGATGCCCACCCCGGTCATGGCAATGACCATTTTGGCGTAGTGCCAGCCCACCTCCAGATTGCTGTAGCCGAACGCCTTCATCAGGCCGATCTCGCTGCGCTCGGTGGCGATCATCCTCGCCAGCACCATGTTCGTGAGGAACGCCGCCACGGCCAGGAAGATTGCCGGGAGTATCTTTGACAGGGTTTCCAGCTGGACGAACTCGTTCTGCAGGAACCAGTTGGAAATCTGGTCCCGGCGGGCGTAGGCGCCGGTACTCCCGTAACGCTCCAGGAGGCGGTCCATGCGCTCGATTACCGGTTGCGGATCCACGCCGCGGAGCAGGGTCACCGCGACGTCGTTGAACGCGCCGTCCAGATCGTAGGCGGCGGCCAGTGCGTCGCGGCCCATCCAGCCGACACCGAAGCGCTGGTCGTCGGGAAGCAGCGAGCCCGGCCCCATGGCATAGATGAACTCCGGGGACAGCGCGATACCCACGACCTGCAGAGTGCGCTTGTTGCCGTTGAGCACGGCGGCTAGATGGTCGCCAGGGCTCAGTCCGTGAGCCTCGGCGAAGGGCTCGTTGAGCAGGATTTCGTCTTCGTGTCCTGGCGAGACCCAGCGACCCTGTCGGAGGGCCAGCCGGTTCACCGCGGGCTGGCCGCGCTCGGGTACGGACATCAGCTCGCCGATGACCGGCTCCGGGAAGTCTTTCAGGTCAAGGACGGCGAACTTTGCGACACGGGTTTCCACCGCCTGTACGCCGGGGATGTTCGCGATCTCGGCTGCCATGCGCTCGGGAGCCCGTTTCGCGCTCGCGAAAACGTGGGCGAAACGGTAACGCTCGTAGTAGGCGTGGGCGGTCTCCTTGAGGGAGCTCAGGGTCGTCAGGGACATGACCATGACGGCGACCCCCGACGCCACCACGATGGCGACGGCGAGCACCTGTCCCCGCAACCGCCAGAGATCCCGCCAGAGCTTGCGATCGAGGGCGCTCATGGCCGTCCTACCACGCCAGTTCCCCGGCTGCCTGGCGCCGCGGGTTGCGGGTAACCTCGGCAATGGTACCGTCGGCCACGTGGATGACGCGGTCGGCCATGCGCCCGATAACCGTGTTGTGCGTGATGACCGCGGTGGTCGTGCCCAGCTCGCGGTTGACCCGTTCCAGAGCCTCCAGCACCAGGATGCCGGTGGTGCTGTCCAGGGCACCCGTGGGTTCGTCGCAGAGGAGAATGCGCGGCCGCTTGGCGATGGCGCGGGCGATGGCGACTCGTTGCTGTTCGCCGCCGGAGAGTTGGGCCGGGAAGTGGTCAAGCCGGCTGCCGAGCCCGACCAGTTTCAGTGCCTCTGCGGGTTCCATGGGGTCCCGGGCGATCTCGGTGACCAGCGCCACGTTCTCTCGTGCCGTGAGGCTCGGGATAAGGTTGTAGAACTGAAACACGAAGCCTACGTGGTCACGCCGGAAGCGCGTTAGTGCACTCTCCGGCAGCGTGGAGAGATCGGCGTCGCCGAACAGCACCCGGCCCGAGCTTGGGCGGTCCAGTCCGCCCAGGATATTCAGCAGAGTCGACTTGCCGCTGCCGGAGGGACCCAGCAGCACCACAAGCTCACCCTCGTAGAGCTCCGCGTCCACGCCCCGAAGCGCCTGAACGTCCACTTCGCCTACGTGGTAGGACTTCGTCAGACCGACTACGCGCATGGCCACGGGCGCGGAGCCCGTGGCGGCGGTGGATTCCTGCTTCGGTGCCATGGCGGAATGCGGTGACCTCGAGACCCGGGTGTCGCGTCACAGGGTAGGCGTTCGCCGTGACACGCCGGTTGACGGTGATCAAGGGGCGTCGCGTCAGGTCAGGTGCCCCGTGGTCGCCGATGCGACGCACGCGTTATCGCTGTCGGTACCACATTTGAGTGACATGGGCAGCGAGACGAAGGTGACGGTCGCCACGAAGAACAGGGTTCCCAGGACGACGACCAGAAGTTGTCGAGCAAACTCGGTCTTGTGGAATTTCATAACGGTGGCCCTCTTAGATGCTCGGGACCAACGTTACGCGGCCAGGCTGAATTCAAGCTGAGTGGGGCGCGGCGAAGCTGCCGGCGGTAGCAGGGAGCGCTGCTACACGGCAGGGAGGGCTCCGCGACATCCCGATTGGCATGCGCCGTGCCCGACGGTCGGTCGTTATTCCGGCCTATGGGCTTCGATCACCAAACTGGCCGGCAAGGCGGCAACGCCTAGACGCCCTCCACGACGATCATGCGGCTCGTGGCGGTTTCGTGCCTCAGTGCCCGAGCCTCGCGGTACTCCGGCGACTCGAGCCATTGTTTGGCCGCTTCGGCGCTCTCGAACTCCAGGATGACCACGCGCTTGGGATCCCAGTCGCCCTCCAGGGATTCCGCCTTTCCGCCGCGGGCAATGTATTTGCCGCCGTAGGCCGCAACCGTCGGTGCGGCAAGTTCCTTGTAGCGCCCGTAGCGTTGGGGGTCGTGGACGTCGATATCGACGATAACGTAAGCGGCCATCTCCATCCCTCCGGAATTTCGGTACCGACGGCGAGTATAGCGGCATTCCGGGACCGCCGGAGCCGGTCGCCGCCGGGTGCTTCCCTATACTGTTTCAGACGGGTACCCCGTTCGGCGCCCGGAGCGCCGCATGGACTGAGGGGAGGAGCTGTCATGGCCAGGGAGTCCGGCGCGGCCCGTATCCTGCCGCTGGACGAGCTTGAGGTCGTTGTCATCGTGGACAACGAGACGGACACGCTTTCCAGCATTGATGCCGATGTGCCCCAGAGTCCGGAGGTGGCCGCCCTGGTCGCGCGTACGCAACCGGACCGCCACTACGACGGACACGAGTGCCGTACCGTGTTCGATCGGCTGTGTTGCGCCTGCCATGGCCTCTCCGTTCTCCTCACTGGCCGCAGAGATGGGCAGCGACATTGCGTTCTGTTCGACGTTGGGCCCTATCCGCAGCTGTGGCTCGACAATGCGGAGCGGCTTGGGGTCGACCTCTCCGACATCGAATGGGTGTTTCTCTCTCACTGGCACTACGACCACAGCGGCGGTCTGCCACAGGTGCTCAGCGCAATCACGGCGGCGCGGGCGCTTGCGGGCAGGTCGGCGCCGGTCGTGGATCTGCATCCCGACCGCCCGGATCAGCGCGGTTTCCTGCTGCCCAGCGGGGTGATGGTAATGCTGCCCGAGGAGCCGACGCTCGGTGCCATTGCCGAGGCCGGCGGCGAGGTCGTGAGCCGGGGGGATGCTCATGCCATCTGCGAGGGGTTCTTCTACGGCAGCGGTGAGATAGCCCGCACAACGGCGTACGAGACGGGGCTTCCGGGCCACCACAGCTTCCGTGGAGGTCGGGGAGAAGCGGACCCTCTTATCCTGGACGAGCGTTTCCTGGCGGCGTGGGTTCGTGGCCGCGGTGTGAGCATTTTCTCCGCCTGCTCCCATGCCGGCATCGTCAATGCCTGTCTCGGCGCGAGGGACGCGTTTCCGGGCGCGCAGATCGACCTCGTGCTCGGCGGTTTCCATCTCGCCGGAAAGACCATGGAGCAGCGGATCGCGCCGACGGTCGACGACCTGCGGTCGCGAATCGGTCCGACACTGGTGGCACCGGGGCACTGCACCGGGTGGCGGGCCAAGACCGCGCTGGCAGGGGTGTTCGCGCCGGGACGTTATGCCCCGAGTGTCGTTGGTACGGTCTATCGCCTGAGCGCAGCGTCGTGACTGAAACCCGATCGTGGTGAACGCTGTCACACCTTCGGTGGACAGCGTTGGTGCTACGGTTGCAGGCTGCCTTTTGTTTTTCGGGGCCAATGGGGCGATTGCGTGAAGTGCACAGCGGCAGTCGATGTGTCACGGACACGGCAACGCCAGGGGAGGGAGTCTTGAACCAGCCGGATGCCACCGGGAGATTCGTGCGCCGTGTTTTGATTGCCGCCGGGAGCGCCGCTGCCGTTCTGGTTCTGCTGATGCTGCTGTGGCGGCTCTCCCAGGTGGTTCTCGTGTTTTTCGCCGCCATT
>JASFMS010000176.1:0-5170 GCA_050117435.1 Ectothiorhodospiraceae bacterium
ACGCCGCCACGGCGCAGGCCATGACGCGTTCGTGAGGTTGGAGGCGTTTTTTGCGAGGGAAGGGGCTGAGCCATGAGCAACGAGGACTGCGTAACGGCGCTGTGACATCGTCGGCCTGATTCCGACAAAGCCCCTGAAACCGGTGCTCCTCAGTCCACGGCGCTCATTGCTCAGTCCTCTCAAAAAAATGCCCGCTGGGGATGCGGGCACAAGAGGGGGTTGGGTTGGAGAAAAGAACGCTCGGAAGCCACTCCGGGGTGGTCATGCCTGGGCATTACGGCCTGAACCACCCCGGAGTCGGAAAAAGCGAACTCAGGAGGCCTTCTGCCAGGAAAGGCACCAACCATCGCGGTTCACGGCCTTCCCGGGGAAAATCTGGCAGCCGCCCCACTGGGCGTCGCCGCTTCCCTGATAGAACGAACAGTTGTGGCAGAACGCCCCGTCCTGCCGGCCGCTGGCGACCTTGGTCGCGTCCTCGTGGTAGTTCAGGCTCTTGGCCTGGGGATCGTCCGGGCTGAGTTTGGGCATGTCCTCCGCAGCACGCGCCACGCCCTGCCCCAGCACGCCTGCCAGCGGCAGCGCGGCTGCCGTCATCAGACTGGCGCGAATGAAGTATCTCCGCTTCGGATCCATGGGCTTGTCGGACATGTTGCCCCCTTTTGTTGCTGGATGTTGGTTCAGGCGAACGGCGCCGGATACGCCGTTCCACCGACGTTACCTACCTGACAATAGGACGTGCCTCGGGGTTCCGCCAATGCCGATTAACAATTCGACAATCGACGCAAACAATACGGAAACGAGTGCCCGGTACACTGACGCCCAGTGTCCGGCCACCGTCTGAGCCTGAGGAGTCATGAGCGCGCGCAATATCGCCCTGCTGGCCTTGTGTCAGGCCGTACTGATGACCGGCACGTCGCTGCTGGTTTCCACCTCCGCGCTCGTGGGGCGCGAGCTTGCGGGAGACCCGCGGCTGGCGACCATCCCTCTGGGCCTTCAGTTTCTGGCCATGACTGTGGCCACGATCCCCATCTCCCTGTTCATGGAAAGGTTCGGTCGCCGGGCGGGATTCCTCGTCGGCGTGTCTCTGGGCCTTTCCGGAGCCGCGCTGGCCGCCTGGGCCATTGCCGCCGACCGGTACCTGATCTTCTGTGCCGCGGCCGTGATGCTCGGTGCATTCAACGGTACCGGCCAGTTCTACCGCTTCGCGGCGGCGGACGTGGTGGGCGCGGCCTACCGCAGCCGTGCGATCTCCCTGGTTCTGGCCGGCGGTATCGCCGCCGGATTCTTCGGCCCGAACCTGGCCGCCTGGACGCGGACGCTGCTGCCAATGAATTTCGCGGGAAGCTATCTCTCCCTGGTCGTCCTCTATGTAGTCTCTCTCTCGGCCATCGCCCTGCTTCGAATTCCCCGCCCCACCGAAACCGCTCGTACAGAGGTCGGCCGTCCGTTGGGTGAGATCGCTAGGCAACCAGCGTTCGTGGTCGCCGTTCTGGGCGCGACCGTGGGCTACGGCGTCATGAACCTGGTAATGGTCGCCACGCCGCTCGCCATGGAGGGCTACGCCCACGCTTTCGGCGATACCGCTTTCGTGATCCAGTTTCACGTGCTGGGAATGTTCGTGCCGTCATTCTTCACCGGGCACCTCATCCGTCGATTCGGAGAGACAACGATCATGGGCGCGGGCGTAATGCTTCTCGCACTGTGCGTGGCCCTGAACGAGTCCGGGCACGGCGTATGGCACTTCTGGGCGGCGCTCATAAGTCTCGGCGTCGGCTGGAACTTTCTCTTCATCGGCGGCACGTCCCTGCTGACGGAAACCTACCGCGAGTCGGAAAAGGCCAAGGTCCAGGCCGCCAACGATTTCACCGTCTTCGCCACTGTCACCGTTACCGCCCTCTCCTCGGGCGCCCTTCTGGATGGCCTCGGCTGGCGCACACTGAACCTGCTCGTGCTGCCGTTCCTGGGTGCTGTTCTTGCGGCCCTGCTTTGGCTTCGAACCTCCCGCACCGCTGTGGAGCCGGGGCGCGTCGCGGACTGAAACCAGAGGGACCCGTGACGGCGCTGTGCTGTATGCTGTCGTCGCCATGTACACCAACGAATCCACCAACATGAAACGCCTCTGGCTCATCGACGCAAGCTACATTCACGCCACCAATCTGCAGCTGTTCGGGCCCCATAGCCGAGTCGACTACCTCAAACTCCGCCAGCTCATCGAACGCGAGCTGGGGCCGCTGTGGCGGGGTTACTACCTGAATAGCGTGCAGAACGAGGCCCACGACGCCCGCGAGCGCTTCCACAGTTGGCTTCAGAGTGCCGCACCCGGCGGACCGAATCTCATCGTCCGGCTTTACGGCCTGAAGAACGAGCGAGTGCGCAACGCGTATTGCCAGGACTGCGGCACCAAGGTGGATCTTCAGTGTCCGCAGGGTGCCGAACACAACCTGGTAAACCAGCGACAGATGGGTGTGGACGTCGGGCTCGCCACGCTCGCGCTCGTCCACAAGGACCGCTACGACACCCTGCTGCTGTCCTCCGGTGACGGCGATCTGATTGACGCGGTGGAGCATCTATCCGAGCAAGGCAAGGGCATCGAGCTGGCAGTGTTCAACGCCGGTGTGTCCACCGACCTTCAGGCGCGCTCGGATCGCGTTCTCTGGATCGACGAGCACATGGAGGAACTCACCGGGTAGGGTTCCACGCCGGGTCCGGTTGCCGAGGGCACGCCCTGCTGCAGCGCGCCGGAGCAACGGTTGGCTAGGCGACGGAGACGCTCCGCCACGGCTTGCCACAAGACATGATTCACGGGGGCATCCGCCCCCGTGATTTTTCCGTCGGAGACCGGTGGGCCGCAACCGAAATTCCTGGTAGGTCCACGCACCGTGACGCCGCTGCCGCTAGGCGCCGGGGCGTCGAGCGACAAACCACACGTTCATCGGATCGTGGGGCAGCATGTTCCGCTCAATCCCATCGAAAC
Organism: Ectothiorhodospiraceae bacterium; assembly: GCA_050117435.1. Taxonomy (GTDB): domain Bacteria; phylum Pseudomonadota; class Gammaproteobacteria; order Nitrococcales; family Nitrococcaceae; genus JASFMS01. The sequence continues at coordinate 2,975 of JASFMS010000176.1, forward strand.
CCGCCTGCGACAGCATTCCCTGCGCGGTTTCCCAGCCCCACATCGTTCCCAGACCCTCGCCGCCCTGAGCGAGGGAGACCGGCGTGCAATGAATGCAGGAAACGGCGTAGAGAAGCGCTGCCATGGGGAATTCGTGGTTATTCTCCAGACGCGCCGAGCCGCCGATATCCTGCATCAGATAGACGCCGTCCCGCCGCAACGAACGGTACAACCGGCGGAGAAGATCCTGGGGATCCTTCTGATCGTGCACGGCGTCAAAGGAGGTCACCAGATCGTAACGCTCTGCCTCGTCGAAATGGGTCAGGTCCCGAACCTCGAATCGAATGTTTCCCAGTCCCTTGCTGCGGGCGGTGCGGCTTGCATAATCGACGGCGTCCTCGCAGAGGTCGTAGCCAACGAAACGGCTTGCCGGAAAATGCTCCGCCATGGCGATAAGCGCCTGCCCTCTGCCGCAGCCGGCGTCCAGCGCGTCAATGCCCGCCCGTAGTCGGTCAACAAGTCCCTCCGCAAGCGGCAGGATCGTGTCGACAAGCTGCGGCACCACCGTCTGCCCGCTGTCCTCCGCCATGAACTCGTGGAAGCAGGGATAGTCCCCATACGACATGCCAGCGCCTGTTGCGAACCGCTCCAGAATCGGCTCCTGCACAGCCCCCATCAACGCGACGGTCTGAGCGTATACGGCGATATTCCCCAGCTGTGCGTCCCGGGTGAGCGACGCCCCATGCTCGCTGGGCAGTTCGTAGAGACTGCCAACCGGGTCATAGTTCACGATACCGCCCATCACCATGACGGCCAGCCACTCCCGGACATAGCGCTCGTCAAGGCCGGCGGCGCGGGCAATCCCCTCGCTGGTCGACGGGGGCAGAGCGGCCAGTGTGTCGAAAAGACCGGTGCGATGCCCGATGGACATCATCACGGCTACCGCACCGGTGTTGATTATGTCGGCGGCCTTTTCGGCGAAGGCACCGGCGGCATTGATATCAAAGGCTCGTGCCTCGGCGTGCGACTCGGACATTTCTCGCTCCATGGGTTTTCGAAAACGAGAGCAGAGTATGTTTCGCTTGCCATGGAACCGGGAGTGCGATAGATGCCGTAAAGGCGGCGTTCGTGCCGCTCACTGCACGGGAGCGAGAGAGCATGGCGGCAAGTCGGCGCCAACGGCCTGTTGAGGTTCAACTCGTTGCCTTGCCGGAAGCGGCTCCGGCAATTCTCTACAGCTTTGCGGAGGTGTTCGGCGGCGTAGGCACTGCCTGGCAGGAGCTCACCGGTCAGGCCGTCGCCAGCCGACGCATGAACGTCACGGTGGTCGCCGAATCCAACCGTCCACTACGCTGCGCCCATGGGGCGCTGGTGGCCCCCGACGCGTCATTCCGGGACGCGAGTCATGCGGACGTGATCATCGTCCCCGACCTCGCCCTGCCGGCTGGTTTGGATCCGCGGGGGCACTGGCCCGCGGCAACGGCCTGGCTGCGCCGACTGTACGACGCGGGCAGCACGATCTGCTCGGTTTGCACGGGGTCCGTTCTGCTTGCCGAAGCGGGGCTGCTCGACGGCCGGGAAGCTACCACCCACTGGGGCGCGTGCCGTGTCTTCGAAACGCACTACCCCGCGGTCAATCTCAGACCGGAGCGCATACTCGTTCCCACCGGGCCGGAGCACCGTGTCATCACCTGTGGCGGCTACGCCTCCTGGGAGGAACTGGCCGCTTACCTCGTTGCCCGCTTCTGCGGGCAGGAGGAGGCGGTCCGCACCGCCAAGGTCTTTCTCCTCGGCGACCGACGCGACGGCCAGCTTCCCTTCACCGCCATGATGCGCCCCAACGTACACTCCGATGCCGTGGTCGAGCGCTGCCAGGCGTGGATCGCCCAGCACTATGCCCATCCGAGCCCGGTCTCCCGCATGCTGGATCACTCCGGTCTGCCCGCACGCACGTTCAAACGCCGCTTTCGCACCGCCACCGGCTATACGGCCATCGAGTATGTGCAGAAGCTCCGCGTCGAAGAGGCCAAACAGCTGCTCGAGAGCACCGCGAAAGCCATCGAGGAAGTCGGCGAGCTAGTGGGTTACCGGGATCCGACCTCCTTTCGTCGCATCTTCAGGCGCCTCACCGGCGTCACGCCCGCCCGATATCGCCAGCGGTTTCGGGACGTGATCGGTTCCCTGGCGGACTGATAGTTCGTCGGAAACGAAACGGCT
>JASFMS010000177.1:0-5167 GCA_050117435.1 Ectothiorhodospiraceae bacterium
TCTGTCGGGCTTTACCGTGGGTGATATCACCGTATCGTTCACGGGGGTGCTTTATGGTGCCCTGATATTCGCCGTGGGGATTGTCGCCACCAACCTGATCCGCCGTTGGCTCGCCAACCGGGTGCTTCCGAATACCCGGCTCGACTCCGGCGCCCGCAACTCCATCGCGTCCGGCACCGGCTATGTCGGCGTGGCGCTGTCGGTGCTCTTCGCCGTCGGCGCGCTCGGCATCGACTTCTCCAACCTGGCGCTGGTGGCGGGGGCGCTCTCGCTGGGTATCGGTTTCGGCCTGCAGAACGTGGTTCAGAATTTCGCCGCCGGGCTGCTGGTGCTCATCGAGCGGCCGGTGAAAGTGGGGGACTGGATCGTGGTGGGCAGCACCGAGGGTACCGTGAAGCACATCTCCGTGCGCTCCACGGAGATCGAGACCTTCGACCGTTCCTCGGTGATCGTGCCCAATTCGGATCTCGTGTCCACCGCCGTCACCAACTGGACTCACAAGAACCGCATCGCGCGGATCATCGTTCCCGTGGGTGTTGCCTACGACAGCGACGCCCGCCAGGTGCAGCGTGTGCTTCTGGAGTGCGCCGCCGCCCAGGAACGGGTGATGAGCTACCCGGAGCCGATGGCGCTTTTCGTGGGGTTCGGGGATTCGGCGTTGAATTTCGAGCTGCGCTGCTACGTGACGGATACTGCCTACTACCTGACGACCACCAGCGATCTGCACTTCGCCATCGAAGAGGCCTTCCGCCGGGAAGGGATCCGGATTCCCTTCCCCCAGCGGGAGATCACCATGCGGCAGGCGTGACAGGGCTCGCTACGCGGGGGCCTCATGCGGCGGGTTCGAGGGTAGGCACTGAAGCGACGCCAGAGTCTCCGTGACCGCCTCCTGCAACGGCGTATGCGGCTCTTCGCCGAGGAAGTCGCAAAGCCGGCGATTGTCCAGTTGCAGGGAGACCCGCCACAGATAGCGCATCTCCAGCAGCTCCCTGAACATCCGATTGAACGGGGAGGCGGCACGGATCGCCCACCACGGCAGAGAATGAACCGGGGCGCGAGGCACGCCCGCCGCGCGGCGTATGGCGTCGTTCATCTGCGCGGCGGGGCAAAGGTAGTGACCTCCGAAGTGGAACGTTTCGAACGGACCCAGTTCCTGTTCCCGGTCGGCAATTCGGGCGAAGGTCTCGGCCAGGTCCGGAACATAGGCCCAGGCGTGTCCGGCATTCGGGTCTCCGGGGTACGTAATGGAACGCACCGGACGGCCGGGTTTCACCAGCACGTGCTCGAACCATGAGCTTGGTGCCCGCGGCCCGAAGAAGTCCCCCGCCCTGAGTACGACGGCACGCGCGCCGTCGCCCGCCGCATCGCGCAGCATTGTCTCCATTTCCGCGCGTACACGGCCTTTGCGGCTGATGGGATTCTGGGGTGAGCCCTCCGCCACGAGCGGCCACGCATCCGGCCCGTAGTTGTAGACGTTTCCGGGAAACAGGATCCGCGCGCCGCTGGCACGCGCCGCGGCAATCGTATTGGCCAGCATGGGCATGGCGATACCGCGCCAGTTTCGATAGCCGGGCGGGTTCACGGCATGAACGATCACGTCGCAGTCCGCCGCTGCGGTGACCACGTCACGGCGGTTGCCGACGTCGCCGTGGCGCAATGCTACCGCGCCTGGAACGGGTGTTCGCGATCCCACGCGGGCCGGGTCCCGATGCAGGGCTTTCAGCCGCCAGCCGTGGCTGTGCAGGGCCTCGGCGACGGCACCGCCGATGCTTCCCGTGATTCCCAGAATGAGTGCGGTGCGCGTCATGATGTCTACCTCCAGTCGCTATGGGTAGACCATGACCTATACGCCGATTAATGTATATTGGCGAAACGCGAATGCTGGCTATACATGAATCGATGAGCCTGGACCGCATTGACTGGGATCTCTACCGCACTTTTGCGGCGGTGGTGCAGGAGGGCAGCCTCTCCGGCGCCGCCCGGCTGCTGGGGCTGACGCAGCCTACCGTCGGGCGGCACGTGGAAGCGCTTGAGTCCGCACTGGGGGTGGCTCTGTTCACCCGGGCCACCCGGGGACTCGCGCCCACGGACGCCGCGCTGGGGCTGCTCCCTCACGCTCAGGCCATGGAAGCGGCAGCGGCGGCCCTCGTGCGCACGGCGTCGGGGCAGGCGGAGGAACCCGTCGGCGCGGTGCGCGTTTCCGCCAGCGATATTATCGGCTGCGAGGTCCTGCCGGCCGTGCTCCGTCGATTTCGCGATCGCTACCCGCGGGTGACGCTGGAACTGGTGACGTCCAACCGGATGACCAATCTGCTCACCCGTGAGGCGGATATTGCGGTGCGCATGGTTCGTCCGGAGCAGGGAACACTGGTTGCCAGGCGTCTTGGCAGCGTTCACGTTGGCCTTTACGCTCACCGCCGCTACGCCGAGCGCCATGGTTTGCCGCGGAATGTCGAGGCCGCGCGGGAACACTCGGCCGTGGGGTTCGATACGGATACGCGGTCTCTCGGCTCGGTGCGGGTCTCGGGAATCGAGCTTGACCGGGAAATGTTCGATTTCCGCAGCGACAATATGGTCGCGCAGCTTGCGGCAGTGCGGTCGGGTCTGGGTATAGGCGCGGTTCAGAAACCGCTCGCGGACCGCGATCCGGAGCTCGTCCCCGTCCTGGCGGAGTCCGTGGCGTTCAGCATGGATATGTGGCTGGCCATGCACCGGGACCTGCGCGGCGTGCGACGCATGCGCGTGCTGTTCGATCATCTGGCGGCGGAACTGAGCGCCTACTGCAATTCCGGAAACCCAGAAGCGTTACCGAATCATGACTGAAGACGCCACGCCCCTGCCCATCGAGTCCATCCGTGGCGGGTTCGACGCCGCGTTGCGGCGCGGGAACGTGGTAGTGGCCGCGGCAACCGGCTCCGGGAAATCGACCCGCCTGCCCGTGTGGGCGACGACGCAGGGACCCGTGCTGGTAGTAGAGCCGCGGCGGCTGGCGGCAACGGCGCTCGCCGGATTCGTGGCTGATTCTCTGGGCACGGCGATTGGCGGCGAGGTTGGGCATGCGGTGCGCTTCGACAGCCGCTACGGAGAGACCACACGCATCGTATTCGTGACCCCGGGTATTGCTCTGCGGTGGTACGCCGAGGGACGGATGGACCGTTTCTCCACGGTGGTGCTGGACGAGTTTCACGAGCGTCGGTGGGATACGGACCTGCTCCTGGCCATGCTTCGCGGTGATACGCGTCATCGCCTGGTACTGACTTCCGCCACCATGGACGGCCAGCGACTCGCGGAATATGTGGGTGCCGAATATCTGGAGGCGGGAGGACGAAGCTTCCCCGTGGACGTCCGTTATCTGGCGAGCGGGCCTCGGGACATGCCGAGTTCCCGTGACTTGCCGGGTCGCGTGCGCCAAGCGGTGGCCCGGGCAATGGAAGAAACGCCGGGGGACGTCCTCGTGTTTCTGCCGGGCAGGCGGGAGATCCGCGAGGCGGCTGCGGCCGTCGGCGGCAGCCAGGCGGAGATCATCGAGTTGCACGGCTCCGCGGCGCTGGAGACGCAGCGACGGGCCATGAACACCGTGGAAGGCCGACGGGTGATCCTGGCCACCAACGTGGCGGAGACTTCCCTGACGGTTCCCGGGGTGACGGCGGTGGTGGACAGCGGTCTGGAGCGGCGCACGAGACGGCGCAACGGACGCACGGTGCTCGCTCTGGACGCGGTCGCGACCACCAGCGCCGAGCAGCGGCGGGGACGGGCAGGCCGTACCGCTCCCGGCGTCTGCTACCGGCTGTGGGCACGGCACGCACCCCTTGCGCGCACCCGCCCCCCGGAGGTTCTGCGAGAGGACCTCACCGACATGGTTCTGGCCGCGGCGGCAGCGAACCGCCCGGTTCGTCGCCTGCACCTCCCGGACCCGCCGCCGGAGGAGGCTCTCGCGGCGGCGGAGGACACCCTGCACCGCTGCGGTGCACTGGACGCTAGCGGCAACGCGACCCGCCAGGGCTACAGCCTTTTCGATCTTCCCGTAGACAGCTGGCTGGCTCACCTCATCGTGGCAATGCCCGATGACGTTGCCGCCGGGTTCATGGTGGATCTTGCCGCGTCGCTGAACGCGGGTCGCCGGTGGGCGAGACCTGTCGGCGACTCGCGGGAGCGCGAGGAACTCCTCCGCTGGCTGGGGCGGCCCTGTGACGCCACTCTGCAGGTCGCAGCCCTGCGCTGCGATACCGTACCCGGCGTCAGTGTGGACGATCGCGGGCGTCAGGAAGCTCGACGCCTGGCCGGACAGCTGCGTGAGCGCCTCGGGCTGCCGCCGGTACCGACGGTTGTCGACGAGGATGCGAATGCGGTCATGAGTGCCGCGGTGCAGGCCATGCCGGAATTGGCCTTCGTGCGGCGGGATCGCCGCCGGCACGCCATGGGCAACGGCGCGGATGAGGTGCTCGTGGACGAGAGCTCGCTGTTCGGGACCGAGAATGAGGCCGCGCTGGTGCTGGACGATCACAGCGTGCCGGGCAGGGGCAAGCGCGACAACCGCACGGTGGCGACTTGCCTGGCGCCCGTCTCACTGGAGGTCCTGGCGCACAGTGACCGTGCCAGCACGGAGATCGACGCTGCCCGCTGGGACGGCGAGAAGCTGGTCGCCCGGCGCCGGTGGCTGTATGCCGGGCGCACGATCAGCGAGGAGGAAGTGCAGCCCAGGGGCGAGGCTGCACGCCAGGCGGCGGCGTCGCTGGTGCTGGAAGGCCGGTTGCTGAAGCCCGCCGGGGCCCGGTTGCGGGAGGACATCGATGCGTGGTCGCTGTACGTGAAGCTGGGCAACGCCGAGGGCGCGATCCCGGACGCTGAAACCTGGTTGCAGGAACGGTTTCGCGAGCTCGGCGTGGAAGACGGTGAGGATTTGGTTCTTGTCGAAGCGGATGATCTGCGTTTCGACGGCGTCCCGGAATGGGAACGCGAGCGCTTTGACGAGAAGTACCCGAGAGCCGTATCGCTTACCGACCTGCACATGCGCGCGCACTATGACGTGCGCCGAAAGATCGTGACAGTTGAAAAGATCGGCGGCAAACGCCACCGGGATCCGCAGCGCTGGGAGCTGCCGGCATGGCCCGGCTGGCGGGTGAAGTTCCAGCGCGCCAGCCGCGTGGTGGACGTTCGGTGAGCGAGG
>JASFMS010000178.1:0-5161 GCA_050117435.1 Ectothiorhodospiraceae bacterium
TTGATCAGTTGATTCAGTATTCGTTTGGAACGGAGCCGACTCCGGTCAAAGCCTGTAATGCGCTCAGGGGTCAATGGCTCGCGGGGATTAGTCAACGTTTCCCAGGTGGGCGCCTCGGGGAAGTCCGGTTTGAGGTAGTATTCCGTCGACCCGGTAACGCCAGCCCGGCGATTCGGCGTGTCGCCGGAACGTCGCGCACCGATGCCGACACCGGGCAATACTGTGTGGCCGGATCAGTATCCGCGGGCGCATTCCGGCCCTCGCGATTACGGAGGACGCAGTGACAGCGATTCACGGACTCTACGCCATCACGGATGCGGACCTGCAGCCGCCGGAAGTCCTGTCCGCGCGGGTCGCCGCGGCGCTTTCCGGCGGCGCCCGAATGATCCAGTACCGTGACAAGTCCGCTGACGGGGCTCGGCGGCGGGAGCAGGCCGCGGCCATCGTCGAGCTCTGCCGGCGCTGCGACGCACTGTCCATCATCAACGACGATCCGGTGCTCGCCGGGGAGGTGGGGGCGGACGGCGTCCACCTCGGGCGTGACGACGCCGCAATCGCCGATGTGCGCCGGTCGCTGGGAGCGGGGTCCCTGATCGGAGTGTCCTGCTACAACCGCCTCGATCTTGCCCGCGACGCCCAGGCCGCCGGGGCGGACTATGTGGCATTCGGCAGTGTGTTTCCGTCGCCGACGAAACCTGACGCGGTGCGTGCGGCTCCGGAGTTGCTGCGACAGGCGCGGCGTGAGCTGAACGTGCCCATCGTTGCCATCGGCGGCATCACCGCGGAGAACGCGGCCACGGTAATCGCCGCGGGCGCCGACGCCGTGGCCGTCATCACGGACGTCTTCGCTGCGCCGGATGTGACGGCAGCGGCCGCCCGCATTGCCGCGCTGTTCCCCGCTGACACTGTTAACAGCCCGTAGTGCAGCGTATACAGTAAGCCGCGGCGACGTGCCGGCTCCGCCGGCGGAATCACTCACTGAATTCATCTGGCAGGGTTTACGAATGTCCCGATCCCAAGAGCTATTCGCACTGGCACAGCAGCACCTTGTCGGCGGCGTCAACTCCGCGGTGCGTGCGTTTCGCGCGGTTGGCGGCGACCCCGTGTTCATTCGTCGGGGCGAGGGGGCCTGGCTGGAGGACGAGGACGGCCGGCGATACGTGGACTATGTACTCTCATTCGGCCCGCTCGCCGTGGGGCACGCCCACCCCGAAGTCGTGGAGGCCGTTCAGGAAGCGGCGGCGCGAGGCCTTAGCTTCGGCGCCCCGACGGAGGCCGAAACCCGCCTGGCGGAACGGATCAAGGCCCTGGTGCCCTCCATCGAGCTGGTACGCATGGTCAACTCGGGCACCGAGGCTACCATGAGCGCCCTCAGGCTGGCGCGGGGTTACACCGGGCGCGAGCTGATCGTGAAGTTCCAGGGCAACTATCACGGCCACGTGGATCCGCTGCTCGTGGAGGCCGGGTCGGGCGTTCTGACCCTGGGCATTCCCGGCTCGCCCGGCGTACCCGAGGCGGTGGCGAAGTCGACGCTGACGGTGCCCTACAACGATCTCGCCGCCGCGGAGAAAGTGTTCGAGCAGTACGGCGATGACATCGCCGCCGTGATCGTCGAACCCGTGGCCGGCAACATGAACTGCGTGCCGCCTGTGGAAGGGTTTCTCGAGGGGCTGCGCCGGCTCTGCGACGCGAGTTCCAGTGTGCTTGTCTTCGACGAGGTCATGACCGGGTTCCGGGCGTCGCTGGGCGGTGCGCAGCAACGTTTCGGCGTGACCCCGGACCTCACGTGCCTGGGCAAGGTCATCGGTGGCGGCATGCCCGTGGGCGCTATCGGCGGCAAGCGGGAGATCATGGAGCGTCTCGCCCCACTAGGTCCGGTCTACCAGGCGGGTACCCTCTCCGGAAACCCGGTGGCCATGGCCGCAGGCCTGGCGACGCTTGACGTTCTCTCACGCCCGGGTGCCTTCGAGCGGGCGGAGTCGGCGGCAACGGCGCTGACGACGGGGCTGCGCGAGCGCGCGGCGGCCCACGGCGTGGCGTTGCAGACCAACCAGGCGGGAACCATGTTCGGCCTGTTCTTCACGCAGGCGGATGCCGTCGCCGACTTCGATGCCGTGGCGGGCTGCGACGGGGAGCGCTTCAAGCACTTTTTCCACGGCATGCTGCGCGAAGGGGTCTATCTGGCGCCGTCGGCTTTCGAGGCGGGATTCGTTTCCACCGTCCACGACGAGGCGGCGCTGACGCACACTCTGAACGCGGCAGAACGGGTTTTCGCGAGCCTCTGACGCTCGTTCCCGGCGGAGCGCCGTTCCATGACAGCGCAATGGCTTGTCCCGGTCATGGACTGGGTCGCCGCCCACGCGCACTGGGCGGGGCCGCTGTTGGGCTTGATCGCCTTCGCCGAGTCCCTCGCCCTGGTGGGGCTGTTCGTTCCGGGGGCGGTGCTGATGTTCGCGGCCGGGGCGCTGATCGGCGCGGGCCGGCTGGAGCTGTGGTCGATGATTGCCTGGGCGGCGGGTGGCGCCGTTCTGGGAGACGGACTGAGTTTCTGGCTGGGCCGGCATTTCGGGTCCTCGCTGCGCGAGCGCTGGCCGTTCCGCTCCCACCCGACCATGCTCGATCGGGGCGTGGCCTTTTTTCGTACCCACGGCGGAAAGAGTATTGTTCTCGGCCGGTTCGTGGGACCCGTGCGCCCCATCATTCCCGCCGTGGCGGGCATGCTGCACATGCCCGCCGGCCGTTTCTTCCTGGTGAATGTGATTTCCGCCGTCGCCTGGGCGCCGGCGTATCTGTTGCCGGGAATGGTCTTCGCCGCATCGCTGTCCGTGGCGGCGGCGGTCACCGGACGGCTCGCGATGATCGTTGTCGCTCTCGTCGCCCTGGGCTGGCTTCTCTGGTGGTTGGGCGGGGCGGTTCGCCCGGGGGTGCGGCGTTTCGGCGGGGTGCTGGCGACGCCCGTTCGCGGCTTGCGTCTGCGGTCTCCCTGGCTACGGGAGGCGTTGCTTCCGCTGCAGGTGGCGTTGCGGGCCCTGCGCTACCGAACCGGACTTGCCTGGTGGGCCGGGGTCGCGGTTCTTGTTGCCTGCCTGGCGGCGGCGGGCGTGGACGACGGCGACGGCGGATGGCGGCGCGGCGTCGTCGAACTGGCGGCCGCGCATCGCCCGCAACTGCTCCGGTGGCCTCTCTGGCTTTTGACCGGGGCGGCGGAGCTTTTCCCGGTGCTTGCGGCGGCGGTAGGCGTGACCCTATGGCTTGTATCGCGCCGCCGTCCGGTAGCCGCGCTTGCCGTTGTCGCCAGTACAGGGTTGGCGCTGCTGGGCGCGCTGTCTCTGACCCCGATCCTGGCGGGAAGCGCCGATGTGCCCCAGGATCTGAGGGTTGTTGCGCTCGCGGGACTCAATGCCGTGTGCGTGGCCTGCGCGGTTATTGCCGCGCCGCCGGCGCGGCGCGGGCGCGAGGGAGTGTTCATCGGGGTTCTGGCGCTGCTGGTATTGATTGCCGTCTCAATGGTATGGCTCGGCCAGGCGGGGCCGTTGCAGGCGGTCGCCGGCGTGGCGCTTGGCGGCATCTGCGGGGCCGTGCCCGCACTGCTGCGCCGTCACCGGCTGCCCGCGAGGCAGCGAATGCAGCCCCTGCTCCTCGCTCTTGTCATATCTCTTGGCACCGGTGCCGTGGCGGGAGCGCTCGGAGCCCGTGCTGTTGCGCCGGTGGCGGATTCGGTGGCGCTACCCCGGATCGAGGCTTCAAACTGGCCGGAGGCCTCCACAGCGCTGCCCACCGTCCGCCAGGGATTGCTGGCTTCCGACGGAGTCTTTCAGGCCCTGTGGCCGGTTTCCGCCGAAGAGCTTGCCGGTCGCGCTCGGCGGGCCGGCTGGACACCGGCGTCTCCCTGGGGGCTGGAGGGGGCGCTTCGCTGGCTGAGCCCCGAACCGGATCTGGGGGAACTGCCCCCGATTCCCCGCTGGCATGCGGGACGGACCGCCACGGCAACGTGGGTGCGTCCGCTGCGGGGAGGGCACCGTCTGGTGTTGAGGGCCTGGCCGGTAGCCCGGGTCGACACGGGAGCGGCACGTGTCTGGGCGCTACAGATTGAAGACGAATACGTGAGCGCGGCCTGGCCGTTCGTCGTCGTTGAAACCCGGGGGATGCCGGCGTTGGCGGTTCGCCCGCTGCTCGCCGGTCTGTCCGGGCGACGGCTGGCAGTGGGAGACCCGCCGTGGCGCCTGGAAGGCCGCTGATCGTTACCTGCGTTAGCGCCCGCGGGAATTGGTCAGCGCTTCCCTAGTGTCCCCAGCGCGCGGTGAGTTGGTGGGCGATGCCGAGCTGATCCAGAATGCGGGCGACGACGAAATCCACCAGCTCGGCGATTTCCCGGGGACGATTGTAGAAGCCGGGGTTGGCGGGCAGGATCACCGCGCCTGCGCGCGAGAGTCGGAGCATGTTCTCCAGGTGGATATCGGAAAACGGGGTCTCCCGCGGGACGAGGATGAGCTGCCCCCGTTCCTTGAGCACCACATCCGCGGCACGCTCGATCAGCCCGTCACTGGTGCCCGCCGCGATCCGCGCCAGCGTACCCGTGGTGCAGGGGCAAACGACCATTCGCCGGGGTGCGCCGGAGCCCGAGGCGACGGGAGACGTCCACTCCTTCGGAGAGAAGGCGCGGATGCGTTCCGTCGGTACCTGAAACCGTTCCGCCAGTGCGTCGCGGAGATCGGTGGCCCGTGAGGGCAGGGCAAGATCGTGCTCCGTCTTGAGCACGAGCCGGCCCGCCTCGGAGATCAGAACGTAAGCCGTGTGTCCTGCGTCGAGCAGACACTCCAGCAGCCGGAGCCCGTAGACCCCCCCGGAGGCACCGGTCAGGGCGACGGTGACGGGCTCGGCGCCGTCGAAGCTCAGCATGGTTTTCCTTCCTGATTTTGCTCGCCCGCGGCCAGGGCCGAAAGCAGACGCTCGTGAATCCCCCCGAAGGCGCCGTTGCTCATTACCAGTACCGTGTCTCCGGGGGCCGCGGCGGCGACGATTGCCGCCACCAGACGCTCTATTTCATCCTCCACGACCGCGTCGGCCAACTTGGAAAGGGCGCTGCCAAGATCCCAGGAAAGGTCCGGTGGACGGAAGGCGAAGACGCGGTCGGCCCCGGATAGCGAATCCGCGAGCTCAC
>JASFMS010000179.1:0-5153 GCA_050117435.1 Ectothiorhodospiraceae bacterium
TGTAGAGCGAGGATACGGTGCAAAGCCGGCTGGCGGGCACCTCGCTGGCCAGCGCACGCACGGCGGTTCGGACCTGTGCCCGGGGATCGCCCAGATTGCTGCCCAGGCCAACCCAGACCGAGGTGGACTCAGTTGCTGGCATCGTCCCCCTCGGCGCTGCCCTGACCTCCTCCCTTGCCACCACGGCGCCGGCGTTTCCCGCCGCCGCGCTTGCGCCCGCCGAGCATCTCCTGACGCCGCTCTCCCGAGGCCTGCTGAATCTCGGTCCACCAGTCCGCCAGTTCCTGATCGGCCTCTCCCACCAACGCGCGCAGCAGTAGAAAATCGTAAGCCGCGCGGAAGCGGGGGTGGGCCATCAACCTCTGCACCCGCTTGGGAGAACGCTTCTCGAAGCGCGGCTGCAGCGTCCAGATCTCGCGCATGGGAATGCCGAAACGCTTGGGGATGGTTACCGTGCGAACCTGATCGGAAATCACGTCCGCCGCCGCCTGCTGCAGCGCGGGACTCTCACCCTCCTCCCGGCGGCGATACTCCGGGAGCCGCTCCAGCAGCACCGGCCAGAGCATGGCCGCGAAGATGAAGGCGGGCGTCACCGGCTTGCCCTCGGCGATTCTGGCGTCGGTGTTGTCCAGCGCCCGGGCGATGAACCCCAGCGCCACGCCGAATTCGTCCCGGTCGAGAATCGCGTCAGTGGCAGGAAACAGGTAGCCGTAGAGGCGATAGTGGCGGAGCATCTCGAAGGTTTCGAGCCCCATCCCTCCCATGAACAGCTTCAGCACCTCTTCGAAGAGGCGTGCAGCCGGAATGTGTTCCATCTGATCGGCAACCCGGGGTATGGCCGCTTCGGTGTCCGGGTGAATACGAAACCCCAGCTTCACGGCGAAGCGCACGGCACGAAGCATGCGAACCGGATCTTCGCGGAAACGCACCTCCGGGTCCCCGATGAGACGGATGACGCCTCGCTCCAGGTCCTGCTTGCCGCCCACATAATCCACGAGGGAGAAGTCGGCGATGTTGTAGTACAGGGCGTTGACGGTGAAATCGCGGCGCAGGGCGTCCTCCTCGATGGTGCCGAAGACGTTGTCCCGCACGATGCGCCCTTCCTCCAGGACCCGCCCTTCCTGATCCTCGCCGTCCGCATCGCCGTCATGCAGCGCCCGGAACGTCGCCACTTCGATGATTTCCCGACCGAAGTGCACGTGGGCGAGCCGGAAACGCCGACCGATCAGCCGGCAGTTGCGAAACAGATCCTTTACCTGTTCCGGCGTGGCATCGGTGGCCACGTCGAAGTCCTTGGGCTCCCGCCCCAGGGAGAGATCACGGACGCCGCCTCCCACGAGGTACGCCTTGTAGCCCGCATTATGCAGACGGTAGAGCACCTTGAGGGCGTTATCGCTGATCGCCGAGCGCGAAATGCTGTGCTCGGGGCGTGCCACCACCAATGGTTCTATATGTGCCGCTTCCTGTTCCGTCACAAACTTGAAGTCGCCCCTTGTCCGTCATGGAAGAGGGCGTATAATAGCAGCCCTTGCCGCGAGGTGCAGAACCCTGCGGCTTTTGAAAAGCCCGGAGTCTCCGGCACTCGCTCCCATCGTCTAGCGGTCCAGGACGCCGCCCTCTCAAGGCGGAAACCGGGGTTCAATTCCCCGTGGGAGCGCCATATACGCCTCGAAAAACCGCCGCTCGCCGGCGGTTTTTTGTATCCAGTTCCGAGATCGACCGTGACCTCTGCACCTCACCCACAACCCGAGCTCCCACCCCCCGGCCTGTTCCGGCGGCTAGCCGCCATGGCCTACGACGCGCTTCTGCTCACGGCGCTGTGGATGGTGGCCGGAGCCATCTGGGTGGCAATCCATCACGGCGCGGCGCCGCCCGGCGATCATCTCTTCCAGCTCTACCTGCTTATTATCGCTTTCGGTTTCTTCGGCCTGTTCTGGACGCTCGCGGGCCGCACACTGGGCATGCAGGCCTGGCGCCTGCGCCTTGTTACCCTGGACGGTGGCCGCCCCGGCTGGCGCGAGGCGTCGATCCGGTTCGCCGCGGCGCTGCTGTCGTGGCTCCCGCTCGGGCTGGGATACCTCTGGGCACTGTTCGACCCTCAGAAGCGCACGTGGCACGACCGACTCTCCGGAACCCGCCTGGTATTGGACCCCAAGGGCTATCAAGCGACCGCTACCTGACCCGGGAGATGCCCGCCAGCGCCAGGGCCAGGAACGCAAGGGTGGGCGTGAGAGCGCTGACCACCGGGGGCAGTCCGAACACCAGCCCGGCGCGATTGAGCAGTCGGTTCAGCAGGAAAAAGGTCAAACCGATCAGGACGCCCACGAACACACGCTGACCCGCGCCGGTACTTCGTAGCGAGCCAAAGGCCAGCGGGACGGTGAGCAGGAGCATGGTGATCGTCGCCAGCGGCGTTGCCACCTTTATCCAGAAGGCCAGCCGATAGCGCTCACTCTGCAGGCCGTTGCGATCCAGATAACGGATGTAGTCAAGCAGATCCGTCAGCGGCAGGGTTTCCGGCTCCACGACGATCACGTCCAGCATTTCGGGCTTTAGATCGGCCTTCAGCTCGAGCTGACCTTCCTTCTCCGTGGTCACGCTGCCATCCGCCGCCAGACGGGTGAGTGTCGCGGAGTCCAGCTCCCAGGCACCACCCCGGTAGTGCCCCACCGGCGCGGTGATTACCGAACGCAGCTCGCGCCCCTCCACCCGGTACACTTCGACGCCTTCAATCGTATTACGCTCCGGCGCGCGGCCGACACGAACGTAGCGGTCGCCATCACGGAACCAGAACCCGCTGCCCAGCGTGCCGGCAACCGGCTGATCGGAACCCACGGCCTGAACCCGCTCCGCCAGCCGCTGGGCCCGCGGTGCAACCCACTCTCCCACCGCGGCGGCCACCAGCGCCAGCAGCACCCCGGCAATGCACACCGCCCGGGCGATGGCAAATACGGACACGCCCGCCGCACGCATGGCCACCAGCTCCGAGCGCCCCGCGAGCCCGCCCAACGCCATGAGGCTGCCCAGCAGCGTTGCCACCGGGAAAGCCTCGTAGAGCCGGTAAGGCGTGGTCAGCAGAACGTACAGAAAAGCGTGCCATATGGTATAGGCGCCGCCGGCGTCGCCGCTCTCGTTGATGAACTCGAACAGCACGTTCAGCGAAACGACGATGACGATGGCTACCAGCGCCCCGGCGACCACGGCCTGGACAATGTAGCGGTCGAGTATCTTCAATGGGCGGCCCCCGGTCGCCGGTGGTGAATTCGAAACCGCAGCAGCAGAAGGACCAAGGCCAGGCCGATGAAAATGCCATGTACCCACCACAGGCCCACCACTGGCGAGTAGGCGCCGTCACTCAGCCAGTCGTCCGCCGCCTTCAGGCCATTGAGATAGGCCATGTAGATGAACACCGCGCTCACCAGCCGGGCGTAGCGACCCTCCCGCGGCGCACTCTTGGCGAGAGGCACCGCGATCAGCGCCAGCACGATGGCCGCCAGCGGCAGGGACACCCGCCACTGCAGCTCGGCGGTGTCGGACAGCCGCCCGGAATTCCAGAGCTGGGACAGCGTCCGGCCGCGACGGCGCGGATCCACATCCACCGGCTCCGGCTCCGAGAGTCGAATGCCGTGCTCGGCGAACGTGATGCGCCGCCACGCCCTCTGCCCCGGCACACCGTCATAGCGTTCGCCGTTGTCGAGCACCAGGAAATCGTCCCCGCTGGCCGGCTCCAGCCGGCGGTTGGCCGAGTCCGCAACGACAATGGTCCGCTGTCCCCGCTCATCGGTGGCGGCTGCGAAGACCCCCTGCATACGGCCATCGCCGCTCTCACGCTCCACGTAGATGACGGCCTTGCCGTCCCCCACGGTCATGAACCGCCCCGGACGGGCCATCTGCAGGTCCGCCTTCTGCTGGGCATCCACGAGCGCGCGCTCCGCCGCCCGCTCCGCCCACGGGCCCAGCACCAGCGAGAAGCCTGCAACCACCACGGCAAGGGGCAGCGTCACGAAGGCCAGAGCGCGATAGATCCGGGCCGGGCCCACGCCGCAGGCGGCCATTGCGGCCATTTCGGAATCCCGGTAGAGGCGGCCGAGCGCGAGAAGGGTGCCGAGAAAAAAACCGGCCGGCAACATGGCGCCCATGTTCACGACCATCTTCAGGCCCAACAGGGTGAATATCGCCCCCGCCGGCATCTCTCCGCTCATGGCGCTGCCCATGTAGTGAGCCAGGCGCGTGGCCAGAAGAACACCCAGCAGCACCACGGTCACGGCCAGCCAGGCAAGACCCACCTCCCGCAGCAGATAACGGTTTATGCGCGACAACGCCACGGCCTCACTCTCGCCCGCCGTCTGTTCCGACGCGGATTCCGGCACCACCGGAATCGGGGAATCTGCACGTGCCGGTCCGTTGTCGAACGAAATGCGTCAAAGGGCCCTTTAAGATAGACTTCCGTAGCCATGGGAAGCCCTGCCGGCTTCCGGTTGCCTGGACAATTGGCACGGGAAAGCGCGGCGGTCTCGCGGCATCCGCGAGACCGCCCGGACCGGTGAACGCCCGCGTATTTCCGTGTCCGCATTTTTCCGTTTCACGAAGCAAAAAGGAGTCCTCGATGGAGTTCACGGTCAAGAGCGGCAGCCCCGAGAAACAGCGCTCGGCCTGCGTCGTCGTGGGCGTCTTCGAACCCAGGCGGCTGTCTTCCGCCGCCGCTCAGCTGGATCGCGCGAGCGACGGCTATCTCTCCGGGCTGATCCGCCGGGGCGACATGGAAGGCAGGCTGGGCCAGACGCTGCTGCTGCCAAATGTACCAGACGTGCTCTGCGATCGTGTGCTGCTCGTGGGCTGCGGCAAAGAACGCGACTTCGGCGACGCCGCCTACCGCAAGGTGACGGCGGCCGTGGCCCGGTGCCTGGACGAGTGCGGTGCGGTGGAGGCCGTCAGCTACCTGACCGACCTGAGCGTCAAAGGTCGGGACACCGCCTGGCGCATACGCGACGCCGTGACTTCCGTGGTGGATGCGGGCTACCGCTTCGACCGTCTCAAGAGCAAACAGGAACGCCCGCGCCGCCCGCTGCGCAAGCTAACGCTGAGCGTCCCCAGTCGCCGGGAGTTGCCAATCGGGGAACAGGCGATACGCGAGGGTCGGGCCATCGGGGCCG
>JASFMS010000180.1:0-5151 GCA_050117435.1 Ectothiorhodospiraceae bacterium
GGGCCTCAGTCCGAAGGAGAACCGGGAAATTCCGCCGCTGCGCTACGAGTTGGTCCACCGCCTCAAACAGGATTACCCGGGCCTGGAGATCGTCATCAACGGGGGCGTCAGGAGTCTCGACCAGGCGCAGGCGCAGCTCGAGCGTGTCGACGGGGTGATGATCGGCCGCGAGGCCTACCAGAATCCCTACATGCTGGTGGAAGCGGATGCCCGGGTGTTCGGCGACAGTCGGCCGCGGCCGACTCGGCACGAGCTCGTGGAAGCCTATCTGCCGTACGTGGAGCGGCAGCTCTCCGCCGGCACGCGTCTCACGCGAATGACGCGGCACATCATCGGTCTTTTTCAGGGGGTCCCCGGAGCCAAGGGCTGGCGTCGCTACCTCAGTGAGAATGCGCCGAAACCCGGCGCCGGCAGCGAGGTGATTCGCGAAGCCCTGGCGCGCGTGCCGCGGAGTACGGCTGGCGAGGAGTCAGTGCCGGCGCTGCAGAGTGCGTGATATGCCGGCGCGGCCGATCCCATAGGAACACGGCGAACCATTCGGGCGCTGTAGCGAGAGCGGGGCCTGGCGCCTGCGGCCAGACGCGCTCAGAGCTTGTGAAGAGATTCGCGCGTGCCGCGGCACTCGCTCACGTTGGGAACGATGGGCATCGCTTTCGCTCTGCCCATCCTACGGTACTGCCGCTGCGGCAGTTGCCTTGCCGGGTAGGATGGGCAGAACGCAGTGATGCCCATCAATGTTCCGGTGTGGGCAAGGATCGCGGCACTCGCAGTAAGCCGGCGATTTTTCAATGTTTCCCTATCGATTGAAGAACCGCCGGGCGTTGGCCGTGGTTGCAGCGGCCAGCTGCGCTGCATCCGTCCGCCGGCAGCGGGCGACTGCAGCGACGATGTGGGGCAGGAACGCCGGCTCGTTGCGCCCGCCTTTGGGTTTGGGTTCCAGATCCCGGGGGGTTAGAAAGGGCGCGTCCGTTTCGACCAGCAGGCGTTCCGCAGGGATGTCTTCCACGCATTCCCTCAAGGCCGCTCCGCGGCGCTCGTCACAGATCCACCCGGTCACCCCCACATAGAGGTCGAGATCCAGATACGGCCATAGCTCATCCCGGCCGGCGGTGAAACAGTGAACCACCGCGGCGGGCAGGGCGTCCCGGTATTCCTTCAGGATAGCGAGAAACCGCTCGTGGGCGTCGCGCTGATGAAGAAAGACCGGAAGTCCCAGCTCCGCCGCCAGCTCGAGCTGAGCGGTGAACGCCTTTTCCTGAACCGGGCGGGGCGAGAAATCCCGGTTGAAGTCGAGGCCGGTTTCGCCGACGGCGACGACCAGCGGATCGGCGGCCAGATCCCGGATCGCCCGGAGGGTATCCCCCGACCAGTCGGTGGCGTGATGGGGATGAACGCCCGCCGTGGCGCTCATGATCTGCGAGTGCTGCCGGGCCAGTTCCAGCGAAGCCGCGGAGCCGGCTTCGTCGACGCCCGTCAGTACCATGAACTCGATCCCGGCGTCCAGCGCACGTTCGATGACCTCGTCGCGGTCTCGATTGAAGCGCTTGTGGGTGAGATTCACCCCTATCTCGACCAGTTTGGGTGTTTCCGGCATGATGCTTCGGTCCATTCAGTGTCGCCGCCGGCTGATGGTACGGTCTTCGGGGCCGGGCTTGAAGGCCGGCTTTTGCAACTTGTCAGGAGTCCGTCATGGAAGAGCGCCCACCGTACAGTTATGACGATCTGCCCATGGACTGGGTCGGCAACTGGTCGGGCCGGCGGCGCGCCCTGTCTCCCGAGCGGCGCGCGGTAACCGACACCGCCACGGGGCGCACGTGGACGTTCCGCGAACTGGACGAGCGCGCCAACCGCGTCGGCAGCTGGCTCACGGAGACCGCCGGGGTCGAAGCGGGGGAGGCGGTGTGTTTTATCGCCCGCAACCGTATCGAGCCGGTGGATCTGTACCTGGCCTGCGGCAAGACGGGAATCGTGCTGGCGCCGTTGAGCTTTCGCCTGACCAAAAGAGAGCTGGACGAGCTGATCCATCGTATTCAGCCCCGGGTTCTCTTTTATGAGCCCGCCTTTGCGGACCTGGCGGAGTCCCTGGAGCTGCCGCCGTGTGTCGCCGATACCGTGGTGCTGGACGACGACGGCGGTCGCTACAACGAGGAAGTGCTGGCGAGCGACGCCCGGGACGCCAACCGCCCGCTGGCGCTCAACGCGCCGTTTCTCTACGTTCATACCGGCGGCACCACCGCGACGCCGAAGGTGTGCATCGTTTCCCACCGCCAGATGGTCTGGAATTCCGTCGAGCTGGTTCTCGCCGCGCCTGAAGGGCTGGCCGGACGAAACGAGCTGTTGCTCTTTCCGCTGTTCCATATCGGCGGCTGGAATACGTTTACCCCGATATTTCACGCCGGGGGGCGGGTTGTGCTGATGCGACAGTTCGATCCGTCTGAGGCCCTGCGGATAATCGCAGACGAGGGCGTCAATCACATGGGTGCGGTGGAGGCGATGCTGAAATTCATTCAGGACGCCCCGGAATTCGAGCAGGCGGATCTTGGCTCGCTACAGGCCATAACCACGGCCGGCGCGCCCTGCTCGGAGGCGACAATGCGGCCGTTCTGGGAGCGGGGCATTGCCGTGGCGCAGTCCTACGGGCTCACCGAGGCCGGGCCGTCGAACTTCATTCACGGCCGGCTGGGCGCGAGCATGGAGGAGCTTCAGGCGCACCACGAGAGCATCGGTACGGCATTCTTTCACACCGATTACCGCATCGTGGACCCGGACACCCACGAACCGGTACCGCCGGGCCAACCCGGCGTGCTGTTGATGCGCAGCCCTCACAACTTCGATGGTTACCTGAAGCAGCCGGAGCGCACCGCCAACACCCTGATGAACGACGGCTGGGTCTGGTCCGGCGATCTCGCCCGGGAGGACGAGCAGGGTTACGTATACATCGTCGGCCGGGCGGACAACATGTTTGTCAGCGGCGGCGAGAACGTCTCACCCGAGGAGATAGAGGAAGTCCTGGCACAGCATCCGGCGGTGTCCCAGGCCGCCGTGTTCGGCATTGACGATGACCGCTGGGGGCAGGTCCCCATGGCCGTGATCGTGGCCCGGGGGCAGCCTCCGGCGGTGGAGCCGCTCAAGGAGTGGCTGTCAGAGCGGTTGGCGCGCTACAAAGTCCCGAAGCGGATCGGGTTCGCCGACGAGTTGCCCCTCACCGGCGCCGGCAAGATCGACCGCAACGCGGCCCGTGAGCGTTATCATGGCGCCGCGTAATTGAACCGAAAGTGCAGAGAGGACGTATGAGCCAGGGCAGGGTGCTGGTGGTGGCAGGGTCGGACTCCGGCGGTGGAGCCGGCATTCAGGCGGACATCAAGGCAATTACCGCCTTGCAGGGCTATGCGGCCACGGCCGTGACTGCTCTGACCGCCCAGAATACGCTGGGGGTGCACGGCGTTGTGCCTGTCGAACCGGCTTTCATCGCCCAGCAGATGGATGTGGTTCTCTCCGACATCGGGGCGGACTGCGTCAAGACGGGCATGCTGCACGACGCCAGTGTCATCGGGACCGTGGCGGATCGGCTTGGGGCCGCGGCCGTGGGAATTCCGGTGGTGGTGGATCCGGTGATGGTGGCGCAGAGCGGCGACCGCCTGTTGCGGGAAGAGGCCGTGGCGGCACTTCGTGACCGGCTGCTGCCGATGGCGACGGTATTGACCCCGAACCTGCCCGAGGCCGAAGTATTGCTGGAGCGCAGTATCGGGGATGAATCCGACATGGAAAGAGCCGCGTCGGGCCTGCTGGAGTTCGGCTGCCAGGCGGTGCTGCTCAAAGGTGGTCACGCCGCCGGCGATGGACCGGTGGTGGATATTCTGGCGACCGCCGGGCAGAAGGTCAGACGCCTGTCCTACCCGCGGATCGCAACGACGAGCAATCACGGGACCGGCTGTACACTGGCGTCGGCCATCGCCGCCGGCGTTGCCGTCGGAATGCCCCTGGATGGGGCGATATTCCGAGCGCGCGCTTATCTGCAGAGAGCGTTGGAAACCGCAGTACCACTGGGGCGGGGGCATGGTCCGGTAAATCATGCCCACACGGTGAAACCGTTCCAGGTCGGCGGTGTCGAAGGCGGCAACGTTGGCATGACGTAATGAAAACTGGTTCTTTGAGTCCGGGGCCGGCTCGGCATAGGTTTAGTGTCTCGCCCAAGGTTTTGCACCGCGTGGTAGTTCCATGATTCGTCTCTCCGCGAAAAGCCGATACGGCGTCAGTGCCCTGATGCATCTGGCCATACATAACGAAGCGGGTCCCGTGCCGCTGGCGGAGGTTTCCGTGTGCCAGGGCATTTCCATGTCCTATGTGGACCAGATATTCACCCGCCTGCGGCGCGCCGGCCTGGTTCGTGGCACGCCCGGGCCGGGCGGCGGTTACCGTCTCGGCCGACCGGCTACGGAGATTTCCATCGGTGAGGTTATCGAGCTCATGGAACAGGGAAGGGGCCGTCGGCACGATGTCTCCGACCTTGACGAGGCACTCTGGGCCGGGTTGACGGAACGGATCGGACAGTTCCTCAGGCGCACGACGCTGGCGGATTTCGTCCGCCGTCCCGATATCCGGGAGGCATTGCTGCGTCAGTATTCCGGCGATCACTGGCGCTGCGACAGCTGCGGCGCCCTCTCCAGCCGCAACGGTGACGGCCTCGACGCCGCTGCGGGGCTATGACCTACGTCGTCACCGAACCCTGTATTCGCTGCAAGTACACGGACTGCGTCGAGGTTTGCCCCGTGGACTGCTTTCACGAGGGCCCCAATTTCCTCGCCATCGATCCGGAAGAGTGCATTGACTGCGCCCTTTGCGAGGTGGAGTGCCCGGTGGATGCGATCTATGCCGACGATCGCGTCCCGGAGGATCAGCAACGGTTCATCGAGGTCAACGCGGAACTGGCCCGTCAGTGGCCGGTGATTGCGCAGCGCAAGGAGCCGCCCTCGGACGCCGACGAGTGGGCCGACGTGGACGACAAGCTGGGTCAGCTGGAGCACTGAGACAAAGTAAGGGTTTGTGAATGATTCGAACGTCGCAGCGCGAGTACCGTAGATACCGTCTCGCGGGTCAAGCAATCTGGGGTGTATAGGGTGTCTGATTTTTGATCACCCCGAAGCAGATGTG